>JACRCS010000823.1 GCA_016218905.1 Deltaproteobacteria bacterium | reverse complement strand
TGCCGCACGATGCCCATTCCCGGGTCGCTCACCAGCACCCGTCCGAGCCGGCGCGCGGCCGCATCCGTCCCGTCCGCCACGACCACCATCCCGGCGTGAATCGAGTAACCGATGCCGACTCCCCCGCCGTGGTGGATCGACACCCATGTCGCCCCCGCGGCCGTGTTCACGAGCGCGTTCAGGAGCGGCCAGTCGGCGATGGCGTCGCTGCCGTCCTTCATCGCTTCCGTCTCGCGGTTCGGAGAGGCGACCGAACCGCAGTCGAGGTGGTCGCGCCCTATGACGATCGGCGCTTTCACTTTCCCGGTGCGTACGAGCTCGTTGAAGGCGAGGCCCGCCTTCTCGCGCTCGCCGTATCCGAGCCAACAGATCCGTGCCGGGAGCCCCTGGAACGCGACCCTTCGGGCGGCCATGTCGAGCCAGCGCAGGAGCGCCTTGTTCTCCGGGAAGAGCTCCACGAGCGCGCGGTCCGTCGCGGCGATGTCGGCCGGGTCTCCCGAGAGCGCGGCCCAGCGGAACGGCCCCTTGCCGAGGCAGAAGAGCGGGCGGATGTACTTCGGGACGAAGCCCTCGATCTCGAAGGCGTTCCCGATTCCCGCCTTCACGGCCTGCGCGCGGATGTTGTTGCCGTAGTCGAACGTGACGGCGCCGCGCCGCTGCAGCTCGAGCATCAGCCGCACGTGCTCTCCCATCGAGGCGACGGCCCTGCGGCCGTACTCGGCGGGATCGGCGGCCCGGAGCGCGAGCGCGGCCGCGTAGGGGATGCCGTGCGGGACGTAGCCGTTCAGCTCGTCGTGCGCCGAAGTCTGGTCGGTCAGGAGATCGGGGACGATGCCCCGCTCGACGAGCCGCGCGAGAAGGTCGACGGCATTTGCCAGGACGCCGATGGAGACGCCCTCCTTCGCGTCGCGTGCCGCGAGAGCCCGGTCGATGGCGGCGTCGAGACCGTCGATCCGCTCGTCGCAGTAGCGGGTCTGAAGGCGGCGGTCGATGCGGTGGGCGTCGACTTCCGCGACGAGAGCGGTGCCGCCCGCCATCGTCACCGCGAGGGGCTGCGCTCCTCCCATTCCGCCGAGGCCGGCGGTCACGGCGAGCCGTCCCGCCAGGGAGCCGTCGGGCGAGGCGAAGTCGCGTCGGGCCGCCTCGGCGAACGTCTCGTACGTCCCCTGGAGAATCCCCTGCGTCCCGATGTAGATCCACGAGCCGGCCGTCATCTGGCCGTACATCGTCAGGCCGAGAGCTTCGAGGCGCCGGAACTCGTTCCACGTTCCCCAGTTCGGAACGAGGTTGGAATTGGCAATGAGGACGCGGGGAGCGTCCGGGTGGGTGCGAAAAACCCCGACGGGCTTGCCGGACTGGACGAGCAGGGTCTCGTCGTCGCCGAGGATCTCCAGCTCGTGCAGGATCGCTTCCAGACAGGCCGGGTTGCGGGCGGCCTTGCCCGAGCCGCCGTAGACGACGAGGTCTTCGCGGCGCTCGGCCACGTCGGGATCGAGGTTGTTCAGGAGCATCCGATAGGGCGCTTCCGTCATCCAGGAGCGGCAGCGGAGCGTCGTCCCGCGCGGGAGGGCGGGCGGGGCGTAGCGGGCAGAGTCGGAAACGGTGCTCATACCGCCGATGTTAGTCCCGGCCCGAGTCGTCCGGCGCCCGCGGAAGGGACCGGGAGTCCCCAAGGAGGGCCCCGTGCGACGCCCCTAACGCACCGCGCTAGCGAGGCGCATTGCTTGACACAGATTACGCGTTGCGTTATCTTTTCGCCACGATGAGCCATCGCCTCAGGGAGATCGTCCGGTATCGAAACCGGAAATTGTACGAGAAGAGCGAACGCCGCTTCGTCACGCTCCACGACATCGCGCGGAGCGTCGCCGAGGGCGACCGGGTTCGCATCATCGCGGCGGACACGGGGGACGACATCACGGCACGGATCCTCTCCCGCGCGCTCGCCTCCGAACACGCCTCTATCCCCGCCTCCTCCGACGCCATCGCCCTGCTGCTGCGTGCGGGGAGCGACGCGGCGGAGACGGTCGCGGGTGTGGCCGAGCGGGTCGGCGCCGCCCGCATGGCCGGGGCCGTGCGAAAGGCCACTCACCCCGAGAGGATCGCGGAGACCTTCGCTCCGGTCACGCGGCGTCTCGAGACGGCCCGCAACGACGTCGAGCGAATCGTCGCCGGCCTCGTCGGGCGCGGGAGGCTCTCCTGGGAAGAGGGTGCCCGGCTGAGGGAAGACGTCGGCACGGTATTCCGGGAGAGCCTCACGGACGTCGTGGCCCGCGTTCGGGACCTCGTCCGGATGGTCTCTCCCGCAGCCTCCCCGGCGGTCCACGCCGAGATCCAGGAGCTGGCACGCCGGCTCGATCACCTCGAAACGCTCGCCACGGCGTCGTTCCCCAAGGGTTCCCCCCTGACGAACCGCTCGAAGACCAATGTCAGGCCTTCGCCTGAAAGGAACAAGGAGAAGAAGACGTCATGAGAAAAGCCGCCCGCCGCGCCGCACCCGCCCATACGCCCCTCCCCTTCGACGTCCCGCCGCAGATAGACCGCGCCCTCAAGACCGCCGCCGACAAGGTGAACGTCGTCCGGGACGAGACCCGCACCGTCGCCGCCAAGGTCGAGAAGACGGTCCGCGCGGCCGCCACCAACGTGCGGAAAACCGGCGAGACGAT
>JACRCS010000818.1 GCA_016218905.1 Deltaproteobacteria bacterium | reverse complement strand
TAGGGAGCGTCTACGGCTCGGTGGACGCCGCCCTCGAGGGTTTCGAACTCCGGGCGTATGCCCGGGACGAGGACGAGGAGAAGACGGAGAAGCGGGAGGCCCAGAACGGCGGCGGTGGCGAACGCCCGCCACCCAAACCCCCGGAGCCGCCCGCCCCACCCATAGTCGAACCGTAAAGAGCCGGAGCGCTCCGACCCGCCCGTGCCCCGGGCGGGTTTTTTTGTTTTTCACCGGGCTCCCCGCTGTGTTAGAAGGTTTTTTTTGCCGTCGCTGAACAGACGAACCGAATGGAAGACAGCAGAGAGCGCACACCCGTCATCCTCCCCCGCCCGCAGCACCCCATCAGCCGCAAGCTCATCGACCCGGACGCCCTTTGGATCATGCAGCGGCTCCGGCGAGAAGGCTATCTCGCCTACCTCGTCGGCGGCGCCGTCCGTGATCTCCTACTCGGCCGGGAGCCGAAGGACTTCGACATCGGCACGAATGCGCGCCCGAGCGAGGTGAAGGCGCTCTTCCGCAACTGCCGGCTGATCGGCCGCCGCTTCCGTCTCGCGCACCTCTACGTCCGGCGCCGGGGAGAGGCGGAGAAGGTGATCGAGGTCTCCACGTTCCGCAGCCTCCGGAAGGCCGAGGAAGACCCGGAGCGGGAGGCGTGCCTGCCGGAGGACCTGGACGCGACGGGCAGCCTCTTCGGCAACCCGGAGGAAGACGCCTGGCGCCGGGACTTCACGGTCAACGCGCTCTTCTACGACCTCTCCGACTTCTCGGTGATCGACCACGTCGGCGGGCTCGTCGACCTCGACGCGGGTCTGATCCGCCTCATCGGGGAACCCGATGAGCGCTTCTCCGAAGATCCGGTCCGGATGCTGCGCGCGGTCGAGTTCGCCGTGCGCCTGGGCTTTCGGATCGAAGAGGAGACCGAGGCGGGAATCCGCCGCAATGCGCGCCTGCTCGACTCCGCTTCTCCGGCGCGGCTGCGCGAGGAGCTGCGGCAGATGCAGCAGAAGGGGATCATGGGCGCGGTGCTCGCGGGCGCCCACCGGCTGGGGTTCTTCGAGGTGCTCCTGCCCGAGGTGGAGGAGGCGGAGGGCATGTTCCCCCTCCTCGACCTCCTCGACGGCCGGGCGAGCGGGGGCGACGTCCCCGGAGAGGCGAGCTACATCGCGGCGCTCCTGCTGCCGAGCGTCGCGAGCCGCTACCCGATCGCTCCCGGGGCGAACCTCGAAGCCGCCCACGAGGCCATCGCCCCGCCGGTCGAGGAGCTCACCCGGCGCTACCACATCTCTGGCCATACGCGGCACCTTGCCCGCGAGTACCTCCTCTCGTGCTACCGGATTGCGCGCGGAAAGTCGTACCGGACCAAGAGCAAGTTGGTGCGGAAACCCGAGTTCATCGAGGCCTGGCCCCTCTTCATGGCCTGGGCCCGCACCGCCGGCGAGCTGAACGAAGTCGTCGACTACTGGCAGGCATACCTCGACGGGCAAGCTCAGCCGGAGGGGAAGAGGCCCCGCCGCCGCAGGCGCCGGCCTCGCCGCCCGAGGCCGGCGGTCGTCGCGGAAGCCTAGATCGAAGCGGATCCACCGACACTTCGGCAACACCCGCCCGGCCGCCCTGCACGGCGGAGAACCCAGACTCCCTCTCCTTTCGGAGGTCGCTCCATGGAAGCCCCCTCGGCGCAGCTGGCGCAGGAAATCGCGCGCCGCCGCACGTTCGCCATCATCTCCCACCCCGACGCGGGGAAGACCACGCTGACGGAAAAGCTCCTCCTCTACGGGGGCGCGATCCACCTGGCCGGAGCGGTCAAGGCCCGCCGGGCCGCGCGCCACGCCACGTCGGATTGGATGGAGCTCGAGAAGCAGCGCGGAATCTCCATCACGACGAGCGTGCTCCAGTTCGAGTACCAGGGATTCAAGGTCAACATCCTCGACACTCCGGGCCACCAGGACTTCTCCGAGGACACGTACCGCACGCTCACGGCGGCCGATTCCGCGGTGATGCTCATCGACTGCGCCAAGGGCGTGGAGGCGCAGACAAAGAAGCTCTTCAAAGTCTGCCGGATGAGGGGCCTCCCGATCTTCACCTTCGTCAACAAGCTCGACCGGGAGGGGCGCCCGCCGCTGGAGCTGCTGACGGAGATCGAGGAGGTCCTCGGGATCGCGGCCTGCCCGGTGAACTGGCCGCTCGGGATGGGGAAGTCCTTCCGCGGCGTGTACGAGCTCGGCCGCAAGGCCCTCCACCTCTTCGAGAGCGGGGAGCACGGCCAGAAGAAGGTGGCCTCCTCCGTCACCGGAGCCGAAGATCCCGCGATCGCGCGGCTGCTCGGCCCCGACGACCTCAAGAACTTCCGCTCGGAGATCGAGCTCCTCGAAGGCGCCGGGGAGACCTTCGACCTGGACCGGGTGCTCGCGGGCGAGCTGACGCCGGTCTTCTTCGGCAGCGCCATGACGAACTTCGGCGTCGAGCCCTTCCTGGCCGACTTCCTGGAGGTCGCCCCCGGCCCCGCGGCCCGGGCGAGCACCACCGGCCGCGTCGATCCCTCCGACGAGCGCTTCACCGGCTTCGTCTTCAAGATACAGGCGAACATGAACCCGCAGCACCGGGACCGGATCGCGTTCCTACGCATCTGCTCGGGCCATTTCGTGAAAGGGATGAAGGCGCGCCACTCCCGCACGGGCCGGGAGGTGAGCCTCGCCCTTCCGCTTCAGTTCATGGCCCAGGAGCGGGTGCTCGTGGACGAGGCTTTCCCCGGTGACGTCGTGGGCATCCACGACCGCGGAACGTTCCACGTGGGCGACAGCCTCTCCGAGGGAGAGGCCCTGGAGTTCCAGGGGATCCCCCGCTTCTCGCCGGAACACTTCGCGCGGGTCCGCGTGAAGAACGCCCTCAAGACGAAGCAGCTCCAGAAGGGACTGCAGCAGCTCGGCGAGGAGGGCGCGATCCAGGTCTTCCGCCAGCCGCTGGGGGACAAGGACCCCATCGTGGGCGCCGTGGGTCAACTCCAGTTCGAGGTCCTGAAGTTCCGCCTCGAGTTCGAGTACGGCGTGAGCGTCCAGCTCGAGAAGCTCCCCTACGAGGTGGCGCGCTGGGTGGGAAGCGACGGGCTCGACCCGCGGGCGATCGACCGGGACCCGAGCACGATGTGGTGCGAGGACCGCGAGGAGAAACCCGTGGTCCTCTTCAAGAGCGAGTGGGCGCTCAACTGGCTCGCGGAGAAGAACCCGAAGGTGGTGCTGTGGGAGACGGCCGACGGGTAGGAGAGCGTGTCGAGTTTCGCGTTACGAGTTTCGCATTACGAGCACGGGCCGCGGCGATATCGATGCTCGCAATGGCACGAACGTTCTTCATGGACCGAACCGATTTCAGCTGGTGCCGCCCCGTGGCTTCTTGGCCGGGGCCGCCGGGGTCAGGAGCTTCTCCAGGCTATCCAGCCGTTCTTCGAGCTTCGCGAGCTGAGGAGCGGGCGATTCCAGCGCCGGCCGCTGGGCACCCGGCCGGAAGGCCGGGATGTTCTTCCACCAGTCGAGTCCGATCTCCTGCGCCTTGTCCACCGAGCAGACGACCAGTCGGATCTGCACGGTCAGGAGCTCGATCCCGCCGACGAACACCTTGACGTCCCCCGCGACCACGATGCCCTTGTCGAGGACGCGCTCGAGCACGTCGGCGAGGTTCGTTCCGCTGGACGACTGGAGCGCGTGCTGCTCGGCCATGTCTCACACCTTTCGCTACAAGAGCTTTCCCAGCGGCCCCAGGTCGAGGTTCAGGTCCTCGTCCGTCAGCCCGAACTCCTTCCGGAGTCTCTCGATCTCCTCGGCCTGACGCATCAGGGCGAGCCCCAGTCGTTCGATCTCCTCGTCGGTCAGCGAACCCTCGTCCATCCGGGCGAGAGCGCGGCGTTCCAGAAGCTCGTGCAGAAACTTGACGAGCGTGAGCACGAGCTGCGCGACGCCGTTCTTTCCCTCGGCGCCGAGGTTGAGTCGGCCCGTCGCCGGAGACTCCAGAGGGTCCACCCTACCCCTCCTTCGTGAGTCGGCCCCGCCCGCCCCGCAGGAACAGGGCGCCCGTCGAGCCGAGGACGAGTTGGAGCGAGAGCTCGATCAGGTCGATGTCGGCGACCGAGATCGTCACCTCTCCCGAGATTACGGCTCCTTTGTTGAGGATCCGGTCCACGAGATCGACCAGGGTGACGTGTTCGGCTTCCCCGAGCGACAACTGCGCCATGGCAACTCCCTCAGGTGCCCGTAGGCCGGTCCGAGGCTCCCTCCTCCCATTCGTCGGGCCGGAGCGAGACGAAGCTGTAGGGCGGCCGGGGACCGGCGAGCGCGAGCTCCGCCTGCTCCTGCGCGGCGAGGGCGCGAAAGCGCTCCTGAAAGGGAGCGATCCTGCCCCTCGGGACCAGGAACGAGACCGACGCGAGCTGTCGCCGTTCGCCCGCGGGGCCCGGCGCCACCGGCCGCGCGCGTGCCTCTACGGCGGATCGGGTGAAGAGCCCCTCGAACGCACTGCGGCACCGCTCCAGGAGCGCGTGGCTCGCCCCGGGCGCCTCGTCGACGCGGGCGTAGTGCGCGCGCCGCGCGGTCAGGTACGAGCGCCCCGGTCCCCCGCCGGGAACCTCTTCCGGCGCGGCCGACCCGGTCTCGGGCAGAGCCGGGCTCGCCGGGAGGGCAATGAGGACCGTGAACTCCACGTGCCCCTCCATCTCGCCGAGGAGCCGCTCGAGCCGCTCTCCGTCGCGTCGAAGCAGTGCCCGAACGTCGCTTTCGCTCCCGAAGAGGGTGCCGTACCGGATCGGGACGACCGCACCGGCCGACGCGAAGGCGTCCACGACGGCCCCGTAGGCCAAGACCGGCGCGAGCCCCGCCCGGCCGGGAGGGTCCGGAAGCCTGGAGAGTGCCGCTCCGAGAGGCCCCTCCACGACGACCGCCACCGGCTCGCCGCCGACCCCGGGAGGGATCGCCTTCGGGCGCTCTCCCTTCGCCCGGAGGACGCAGTAGACGAGCCACTTCACCGGGTACCCCCGTTCCCCTCCGGAGCCTCGACTTCGCCGAGCGGCGGAACGAAGCTGTAGGGCGGGAGCGGTCCGGAGAGCTGGAGCGCGAGCCCGCGCCCCTCGTAGGCCCGGTGGAGGCGCTCGGCCGCGGCCGCGAAATCCCCCGCCCTCTCCTTCTCCACGAGCCAGGCCCAGTTGAAGATCATCCGGAGCCCGGGCTGGTCCTGCGTCTCCAGCGGCCGCCGCTGCCGGAACTCGGGGGCGTGCTCCGCGAGGCTACGTTCGATCTCGTTCGCGCTGGCCTCCAGCCACCGCCGCAGCTCGCCGTCGCCGGCTTGTGCGGCCTTCCGCTCCCGGAGGTAACGCGCGCCCGGAGAGAGCGAGGCCGTCTCGTCCGCGGTGCCACGCCGGAAGAGGAGGTGCGCCAAGGCCCGCTCCCGGTCGAGAAACACTTTCGCTGCCCACTCCGCGGCGCGGTGCACCCGGTGGAGGAACGCGCGGATGGCGCCTTCGTGGACGGTCGCGAACCGAACCAGCGCCGCCTCGGAAGAGTAGAGGGCCCCGAAAGGGACGGGGAAGACCGGCGACTGCGCCCACACCTCCTCGACGACGCGGTTGTGCTCCAGCGCCCTCGGCCCGATCCAGGCGAGGTCTCTCGCCTTCTCCTCCGCCTCCGGGCCCGAGAAGTCGGCGAGGAGGACCTCCCTCGCGACGGCCGCTACCGAGCGTACCCGGACGGCGAGGAGGGGCGGGGCGAGCGTCGTGAGCCGCTCGGAGAGGGCGAAGCAGTAGAGATAGAGGGGAGAGTCCAGCGCATTCATCGGCAGAGCCTATAACTAGCCGATGCGGGCGCGGACGCAAGTCGATGGGGATCGGATCGCGCACGAGCTCAGGAAGAGCTCGGGCCGAGAAGCACAGGACGTGCGCAGGATGTGCTCGCCTCGAGGAGCCCAGGAGGGGCGGGAGCGACGAGTGCGGGGGCGGCCATCCACGGATGGGCAGGAGCGATCACGGGAAGCCGGCTACGCGGGTCCCTTCGGCCTGGAGACCTTCCGGATGACGTGGACGCCGGTGGCCTTGCAGGAGGCGTAGAGGGTCTGCCCCGGCGCGAGCCGGAGGTCTTCCGCGGAGCGCCGGGTGACGAAGGCCGCCAGCGGAAAGCCGCAGTCGAGGAGGACCTTCTCGACGGGGCCGTGAGGGGTGACGGCCTCGACCCGGCCCCGGAAGTGGTTTCGAGCGCTCGTCCGATTCGGAGGGAGCTCCGGGAGCAACGTGACGCTCTCGGGCCGGATGCCGACGAGGACCGCCTCCCCCAAGGCCGCCTCCCCGACGGCCTCCACGCGCTGGCCGTGGACCTCCGCCGTGACCGTGCCGGCGCTCGCCTCCACGACGCGCCCGGAGAGCAGGCTCTCCATCCCGACGAAGGACGCCACGAACTCGTCCACGGGCCGGTTCATGACCTCCTCGGGCGTTCCGAGCTGCGCGATGGTGCCCGAGCGCAGGACGAGCATCCGGTCGGCGAGCCGCAGGGCCTCGAGGCGGTCGTGGGTCGCGAAGACGGCCGCCATTCCGTTGCGGCGGAGGCTCCGTCCGAGGTCCTCCAGGAGGGCCTCCCGCGTCGGAGGATCGAGGGCCGCCAGCGGCTCGTCCAGGAAGACCACCTCCGGCCGGACCGCGAAGGCGCGGGCGAGGCTCGTCCGCTGGGCCTCGCCCCCGGAGAGGGTCCGGGCGGAGCGGTCCCGCAGGTGCCCGATCCGGAAGAGTTCCAGGTTCTCGAGCACCCGCTCCTCGGCCTCCCTGCCGGTCATCCCGCGCAGTTTCAGGCCGCTCGCCACGTTTCGGAAGACGCTCGTGTCGAGAAGGAGCGGTTCCTGGAAGACGACGGCGACCTTGCGCCGGTACGCGAGCGAGGCCGAACCCGAGCCGGTGGGGGTCCCGCGGTAGAGGAGCTCTCCCTGGGTGGGCTTCCAGAGGCTCGCGAGGCACATGAGGAGCGTCGACTTGCCGGCGCCGTTGGGCCCGGCGAGGGCCAGGGTCTCCCCCTCCTCGAGCCGCAGCGACGGGACGTCGAGCACGCACGCCCCTCCCCGGACGAGGCGCAACCGCCTCGCTTCGACGAGCGGGGTGCGCTCGGTCACCGGGGGCGCTCCCTCTGTTGGAGATGGGTGAGGACGGCGTTGACGCCGAAGGCGAGCCCCAGAAGGATCAAGCTCAGGGCGATCGCCACGTCGAAGTTCCCCCTGGAGGTCTCCATGACCGTCGCCGTCGTCAGGACCCGGGAGTACCCCTTGATGTTCCCGCCCACCATGATGGAAGCACCGATCTCGGAGATGACGCCCCCGAAGCCGGCCATGGCCGCGGCGAGGAGCGGCAGGCGAGCCTCCTTGACGAGGATCCAGACGAGCTGCGTCCGCGTGGCGCCCAGGGCGAGGACCTGGTAGCGGAGCTTCTCGGGAAGATTTTGGATCGCGGAGAGGGAGATGCCCATGACGATGGGGGTCGCGATCACCGTCTGGGCGATGATCATCGCGGTGGGGGTGTAGAGGAGCCCGAGGGAGCCGAGGGGTCCGCTCCGCCACAGGAGGATGCTGACGAAGAGCCCGACGACGACCGGCGGAACGCCCATCCCGGTGTTGACGAGGCTCACGACCACGCGGCGGCCCGGGAAGTGCGAGAGCGCCAGCGCCGTCCCGCCGGCGACCCCGAGGAGCACGCTGATGAGCGTCGCCGTACCCGAGATCTTGAGCGAGAGGAGCGAGATCCCGAGGACCTCGGGGTCAAGGGTCACGAGGAGCCGGATCGCCTCCTTCAGCCCTTCCCAGATGAGTTCCATACAGCTTCCCTCTCGCTAGCCGCGCAACACAAAAAGCCCACACCGCGCGGGAGTGGGCCTCTACCGGAAACGCAGGCCGGCCGCTCTCCTTTCCAAGCGCGGGAGGTACGGGCGTTTCCACCCGGACCCGGTGGCGGGCGGCCGTGGGCCCGGAGGCCTGTAGGTCCGCTCCGCTCGGAGAACACGCGCACCATAGCGCAGAACCGCGCCGGTGGGCAACGCACTTGAAGCGCAAGCCTGATCACTCGGGCGGCCCACCGTCACTTTTCAGCCGTCACCCGTTATGCGTCACGGCCAACTCTTGCCGCCGGCCCTCGATAAGTGCATAACAGTTCGGACCATTCACCCCAAGCAACCGAAGGCTTCCGTAATGCCCATCTTCGAATTCGTCTGCACCGGCTGCGGTGAGAAGTTCGAGACCCTCGTCCTAGGCTCCCGCACGCCCTCCTGCCCGAAGTGCAACGGCACCGACCTGGAGAAACAGATGTCCGCCTTCGCGTTCCGCTCTAGCGGGGCGGGCGGGGAAAGCAGCGCTGGGGGTGGGTGCTCCGGGTGCGCCGGGGGAAACTGCGCCAGCTGCCACTGAGGGGGAGCTTTCCGAGACGAAGCTCCGAGGGGGATTGCCGCTGAAGTCGGCGATCGTGGCCTCCGCGTCTTCCAGGTAGAAAGCCTCGAAGGCAGGGTTGTCCGGAGTCTGGTAGATCGACTTCACGAGCGGGCTCACCTCCTGGATCATCGCCTTCACTTCGAGGTCGTCCGAGAACCTCGCCTTGCCTCTCAGCCGCAGCCACGAGTAGTTCTCGCCGCTCGCGCAGAGCTCGACGAAGGGGTTCTTCCGGAGCTCCCTGAATACCTCTTTCTGGTTCGAGGCGCAGAAGTAGAGCCGCCCTCCCCTCTCCAGCATGGGAGATACTCGGAGCACGAGATTCGAACCTGGACGCTGACCACCTGGAGGGGATCGCGAGGGATCCGAGGCTGCGAGCGGCGATGGCGCACCTCCGGGAACATCTGGACGAGCCGCTCTCGATCCCGGCGCTCGCCGGCGCGTCCGGAACGAGCGTCCGAACCCTTCGCCGCCTCTTCTCCAAAGAGCTCGGGCTCACGCCGAAGGCGGTTCTCGTACGCAACCGGATCGAACGGGCCCGGGACCTTCTCGCGGCCGGCGGCGCTTCCGTGACGGAAGTAGCCCTGGCCGTAGGCTACGGCTCCATGTCGCAGTTCCTGGCCGCCTTCCGAAAGGTAACGGGGCAGGCGCCGTCGGAGATCGCTCGGATGCATCGAAACTCAGCGGAAGGCTACGGCGCCGAATGACGGATGAGTTCGTGCACTGCGCGGCTTACGTCCGGCGCTCGCGCGTCAAGACTTGCGAGGCCGGCGGTTATTCGCTTGCTGGCGCCTGCCCTGCCCCGGAGCGCTTCCCACGCGAGCTGGAGGTCTCCGGGACGATCTTCGACCATCAGGGTCAGCATCTGTGCTGATTGGCTGAAGTCCTTTTCCGCCTTGGTCGCGAAGGCCGCGCTCCTCTCTCCCATCACGAGGAGTTTGTGGAGGGCGAATCGGGCCGGCGACGGGACGTTCACCAAGACGCCACCGCGGTCGACTACAGCCGCCCGGATTGGCTCCTCGAGCAGGTAGTCCATGAACGGCAACGGCATGGCCGACGCCTTCAGTTGGGGAAGGAACACGGGCTCGGTCCGGTTCGCCCGCTTGACCACGGTCAGGAGGTCCAGGCGCAACAGCCCACCCCGGGTCCGAAACGACGTGGAGGGTGCTTTCGAGTTGAGGGGCGGCACCGGTAGAAACCCCATCTCGAGGCGCTCCAGCGTACTCGGCACGTCGTCCTGAAGGTCGGCCGGTACCGCAACGCCCAGTACTGAATCGGCGGCCAAGTCGATGTCTTGCGTTCGCAACGCTGCGTGGTCCCAACGAGCCCCAAGGACGTTTCCCAGAACGGTGAATGCATATGTTCCGACAAGGACTCCTCCCAGCCGGAAGACACCAC
>JACRCS010000817.1 GCA_016218905.1 Deltaproteobacteria bacterium | reverse complement strand
TCTCTATTACTTCAGGAATAGAAACTCGGAACGGATTCAAAGGATGGGCGTTGCTCGATATTCATTGATGGCGTTTCTATTCCTCACGATGATGGCCATACCGATCAAGATCGTACTGCGACTAGCATTGAACGTGAAGTATATCCTTGTGACGCCCTGGTTCTATATCTAGCTAACGGGCTGTTCCGAGACCCGTTTTCCATAACCGTAGAGCTCACTCAGGTGGATCGTGGAAAAGAAAGATAGAGCATTCCGGACCACCCTCTTCGTCGTCGCGGTTCTGCTCGGCGCCTCCGCGCTTTGGGCGCTCTACGACGAAGCCGTGAGCAGAAGGCCCTGGAAGGTCTACCAGCGGAAGTTCTTCGAGATGGAATCGGGAATGGTACGGAAGGAGCTGGAGAAGGCGAGAGCGGAGCTCGCCTCTCCTGCGGCGACGAAGCTGCAGGAGAGAGTGAATACGCTGAAAGCCGAGCTGCGGAACAAGAAGAGCACCCCCGAGTACATCCAGACGGTGAGGGGTCTCAGAAAGACCGAGGAACAGCTCGCGGAGGCGGCCGGAGAGCTTCAGCTCGCCAAGAGCGCCGCTGACGAAGCCTATTACGAGTACCAACACGCCTTCGAGGCCGGTCGAGGTTACGCAAACAAGAAGAAGGAGTGGGAAAGACTGCACGCGGCCGCAAATGGACTCGCTCCCAAGGTGCAGCAGTTGACGGCGAACAAGGAGGCTTTCGAGGCAAAGCTCTACGGCTACGAACGTGAACTGCGCGAAGCGGAAGCGGAACTCGGCAAGCTGAGGAGGGATGCAGCCCGGCTGGAGGAGAGGCTCGCGGTTCTTGGACGCAAGTCGCCGGAGATCCGGCAGGTGGTGATCACCGATTACGAGAGGAACGGTTTCAAGGAGCCCATCCTGAAGGTGGATCGCTGCCTTTCCTGCCACATGGCCGCGGACCGGAAGGGATTCGAGGGCGTCTCGGCGCCGTTCAAGACGCATCCACAGTACGAGCTCTTCATCGGAAAGCACTCCCCTGAGCTGATTGCCTGTACGGCCTGTCACGACGGGCAGGGGACCGGACTGTCGTTCTATGACGCCGGCCACAGCCCCAAGGACAAGAACCAGGCGGAGCGGTGGAGGCGCGAGCATGGCTGGAAGCCGATCGCTTTCTGGGAGACGCCCATGTTGCCGGGCGACTTCGCTCAAGCTTCGTGCAAAAGGTGCCATCCGCTCGAAGAGGACATCGAGGGCGCAAAGGTGCTGTCGAAGGGGATCAATCTGTTCCGGGAGACCCTGGGGTGTGTGAACTGCCACCTCGCCAAAGGTTATGAGGACGTCAACAAGATCGGCCCCGACCTAAGCCTGATCGGCACGAAGGCGAACCCGGCCTGGCTCTTCCGGTGGATCAAGGATCCGAAGGCGCACCACCAGAAGTCGCGAATGCCGAACTTCCTCTTCTCGGACCGGGAGGCCGCGGCGACGACCGCCTACTTGACGGGCCTGGGCGGTGATGCTCGCTGGGCGGTCCATGAATTCAGGGAAGGACTGCTGGGCGCTCCCGAGCTGATCGCCAAGGGGAGGGAACTAGTGCGCGACGTCGGGTGCACCGGCTGTCATACCGTCGGAGAAACCGAAGTCTACAAGGACAGCAAGAGGGACATGGCGCCGGTACTGACGGACATCGGGAACAAGACCACGCCTGCGTGGATCTTCAACTGGATCCTGGATCCAGCCGTGTATCTCAAGAACCCGTTGATGCCTGACCTGAGACTCTCCCGCGAGGAAGCCGAGGCCATCGTCGTCTACCTCGTCAGCCTGAAGAAGACGCCTCCCGAACCGCCTCCGGGTCTGGAGGCGAAGGTGGTCGACCCGAAGGAAAGAGAGCTGGGGCGGAGGATCATTGCGGATTACGGATGTTATGGCTGTCATGATATCCCAGGCACCGAAAAACGGGGAAGAGTCGGCGCGGAGCTCAGCAATTACGGCGCGAAAGACGTAGCCGAGATCGCTTTCGGTCATGCGAGGCACGTCGAAAGAAGCTGGCTCGGGTTTACGAAAGCAAAGCTGAAGACGCCGCGAGTGTTTCAGACCGAGGTCGTGGTGCAGAGGATGCCGGACTTCGCCTTGTCAGAAGATGAGAATCACGCGCTCTCCGTCTTGTTGAAAGCTTTTAGAGACGAGACGATCCCCAAGGAGTTCACGAAGGCCGTTTCACCAGCCTATACGGACATACAACAGGGCCGAAAGCTCATCAAGAAGTACAACTGCATCGGCTGCCACGAAGTGGAAAAGGATTGGGGAAGCGAGAACATCCTGATCTCTTTGCTGGAACAACATGCGGAGATGGAAGCGGTGGGGCACGCACCGCCTCCTCTGATAGGCGAAGGCAGAAAGGTGCAGTCTCAGTGGTTGTTCTCGTTCATCAACAATCCCACCTCCATCCGTCCATGGCTGGAGGTAAGGATGCCCACTTTCTATCTAAACGATCAGCAGGTGGACAGCATGATCCGCTACTTCCAGTCGGTTTCGGGTGAAAACGTCCGTTATCACTTTTGGAAAATGAGGAAGACCACAGCAGAAGAGAAGCAAGAGATGCAGGCCCTGTTCAAAACGCTTCAATGCCTCAAGTGCCACGAGTTCGGTAAGCCTGCTGCGACGACCGTCGCGGCCGCGGAACTGGCGCCGAGCCTCGCGTTGACCAAGGTGAGGCTGAAGCCGAAGTGGGTGGAGGACTGGCTCCGGAACCCTCAAGCGCTGGAACCCGGCACCAAGATGCCGAATTTCTTCCTGGATGTGGACGAGGAGGGGGAAGTGACGGAGTTGCTGCCCGAGCCTGAGAAGAAGATCCGGTTGCTGGTAGACTACCTCTACGGCACGGACTGAGGGGTTGGCAGGCCGTAGCGCTCGGCCTCCTCGGCGAGCCAAGCGCGGAACGCCTCGCCCTGGCGCAGCTCGGCCCGGCTGCCCTGCGCGTCTTCTCGTACCTCGAAGATCCAGCCGTCGCCGTACGGCTCTTCATTGATCCGTTGGGGCGCTTCCAGGAGAGGGGTGTTTACGGCGGCGATGGTGCCGTCGCAGGGGCTGTAGATGCGGCCGACCCACTTGCCGGTCTCCATGGAGGCGACCGCCTCGCCCGCCTTCACGCGCGCGCCCACCGCCGGGAGCTGCACGTAGAGGATGTCGCCCCGGACCCCCTGGCCGAAGTCCGTGAGGCCCGTCCTCGCCGTGCCCTTCAGGAACCGCACCCACTGGTGGTTCCCGTCGTACAGCAGTTCGTCCGGAAAGTGCCACTTCTCGATCTTCATTCCACGTGGCCTTGAGGTCCGGTCATCTCACCGGCTCGAGGAGGCGGCAGACCATCTCGGTCCGGCTGCGCGCGCCCATCTTCCGGAAGATATTCTTCAGGTGGTTCTCGACGGTGTGAATGCTGATGCAGAGGTGATCGGCGATCTCGGGATTCCCCGAGCCGCGGAGCGCCTCCGCGGCGATTTCCAGCTCCCGCGGGGTGAGGTGGTATCTGTCCGCCAGGGTGGCGTCGATCCGGACGGACGCCGCGGTCGACCGGGTCGCGTGGAGGACGATGAAGTGGGCCTTCTGGCCGAAGAAGTAGCCGGAGATCACCCTGAGGTCTCCAGTGCAGGGGCGGCCCTTCGTGTCGGACCAGGAGAGCGCCACCGGGTCTTCGGCTTGGCTCTGCCCTTCCAGGAGCTTGCGGGCCGTCTGGGCGCAGAGGGCGCGCACGCCCTCGGGGATGACGGGGCAGGGGAGCTTTCCGAAGGGGCCGAAGGTCGTCCGGGCCTTTCCTTCCGGATCGAAGATGGACTGGGCCTCCTCGTTGGCGAAGATCACGTTCATGCGCAGATCGAGCACGACGATCGCCTGCCCCCCGAGCGTCTGCAGAGAAGCCTCGAGAATCCACTTCTTCTGCTTGGCGTACTCGAGCGTGAGGGCGCGCTCCAGGTCGTTGGCCAGGTACGGGAGCATGAGCGAGATGCGGCTCTGCTCCTCCGGCGTGTAGTTGGGCTGGGCGGCGGTCCGGAAGAGGGCGATGACCCCGAGGCACCTCCCCCGCACCACCAGCGACATACCCACCTGGTGGTAGATCCCCTGGGGCTTGATGAAGTCGTTGTAGTACTCGCTGCGCCGGAACTCTTCGATGTCGACGATCTCGTCGAGCAGGCTCGTGCCGATGCTTTCGAGGGGGCGCTGGAGGAACGGGTCCAGGTACTGGTAGTAGGCCCGGTAGGGGCCGAAGGCCGCCGGGTCGACCCCGTCGGCCACCACGTTCGAGATGTTGAGCGCCGCGGCGTCGGCGTCCGTGATGAAGAAGTTCGCCGCGAACGAGGAGAACGTCTCCCGGAGGAGCAGGAGGGCCCGCTTCCGGAAGTCGTCCAGCCCGGAACCGCTCGTGACCGAACAGGAGAGATCGAGGAGGCCTTGCAGCTCACTCCGGCCGAGGCCGGACCCGTCGTCCATCGGTTTCCACAGGGAGAGGGGGTGGTCTCCCCTCACCTTAGTCCAAAGGTCGGGAACCCGTCAACGAGTTGCTCTAACGGCGGAGATCCCCGCCCGGGCGCTGCCGCAGACTTACTCGTCCAGGAACTGCGCGTCTTCCACGGCGTTCTTCGGCACCTGGAGGGAGCCGTCCACGTCCTCCACGTCGAGCCACCACTTCTGCTCCGGCCTGGCCTTGCCGTAGCCGAGCAGGTCGTCACCCCAGATGGCGAGGTTTCGGGCAGCCGGGAGGTTGCGCATCGTCCAGTTCACCAGCCGGTGAAAGGGGGTGAAGGGCTTACTCCAGGGGCACACCTTAATGCAGGTGCCGCAGCCGCACCCCTTTTGGTTGGCGACCCGCATGGACGTGCACTTCTTCACGTCGACGGGCCACTTCTCGTAGCCGTTGTGCAGGACCTTGCCGCCGTCGCTGATGGCGCCCGACGGGCACTCCCGCGCGCACTTCTTGCACTTCGAACAGAAGTCCTGGAGGCCGAAGTCGACGGGCTTGTCGACGGCGAGGGGCAGGTCCGTCGTCACGACGGCTCCCTTGAAACGGGGCCCGAGGAAGGGATGGACGACGATGTCGCCGATACGGGACATCTCTCCGAGCCCCGCCAGAAGGAAAATGGGCGGGAGAACGACCTGGTAGTTGCGCGCGTGGTGGGCGCGGGCCGGGTAGCCGAGCCTGCGGATGTAGTCGGCCAGGAGGCAGGCGATGAACCCCGACGCCGAGTAGGACATGAAGCTCATGGAGTTGCTGATCCAGTCGCGGCCGCTGAACGCGGAGGCGGTGCGCCAGTCCTGGTCCACCAGGATGCCGATGGCGTACTTGTGCGTGAGGTCGATCGGCTGCCCGGTGAACACGCTGTGGGAGTAGACCGCATAAGGCGGAAGCTCGCAGATTCCTACCGCGTCGGCGCGCAGGAAGTAGGCCGTCTCCTTGATGTGCCGGGCCATCTTCGAAGGATCATCGGTCCCGGGGGCCCGCTGGGCGGCGACGGCGGCCAGGGAGGGCATGGGGCCGTTCTGGGGGGCCGGGTTGACCGGCAGCGCCTGCCCCGCGTCCACCAGGTGGCCCAGCATGCCCTGCATGGTGACGAGGGCGGCCGACAGGGGGTGCTTCGGCACCATGCGCGGGCGCTCCTTCTTCACGAAGGGGCCGTAGTCTCCCCGCCCGCTGCGGTTGAAGCCGCTCTCCCGTTCGTCCACGCGTTGAATCCGGTCCGCCTGGATGGCGGTCGTCGGCCGGTCCACGCGCTTCAGGGTGTGCACCGGAAAGGGGTCGGGGCGGTCGAGACGGCATCTCACGCGGCCGTCGGAACCGAAGACGCTTGGCATGGGCAACCTCCCGTGGATAAGTTGCGTTTGCGACAGGTTATCAGAAAAGAAACGTCGTGCCCAAGGCGGGCCGACTCGCCGTACTCCGCGAACCCGGCCGATCTGCCGGCGGGAGGAAAGGCATGATCGAGCTGACGCACCGTGACCCCTTCAAGGCCGTCGTGGGGAAGTACGGGTTCAAGGACGAGGACTTCGTCGTGCGCAAGGACCTGGACGTCCGGGTGCCGAGCGAGGAGTACCCGACGCGGGGCAGCGTGACCGTGACCTTGCGGTCGAACGGCGAGATGCGGACCTACTACTTCGGGGGCGGAAAGGACTGGCTCCCGGACTTCGAGGAAGATCTGAAGGTGGGGACCTTCGCGAAGGCCTAGGAGGCCAGACCCTCGGCGCGGAGCACCGCCAGCCCCTCGTCCATCGCCTGGAGCTTGTCCGCTGCGGCCGGCACTTCCCGGATCGCGGCGAGCGCCTCGCTCCCGGGCGGCTCCCAAGCCTCCGCCGCCCTCAGATACACGGCCCAATCAGCGTCCGAAGCGTCGCCCTTCCGGCGGGCGAGCCGCTCCCGAACGGCCTCGCTCCCCGCGGTCCGGAGGAGCAGGAGGCCGGGCACGGCCCAGCGCCGGGCGAGCTCCAGGAACTGTCTGCGGCGCGCCTCTTCTCGGAAGCTCGCGTCCACGATGACTCTTCGGCCGAGGTAGATCGCCCGCTCGGCCCTCCTCCGGCACTCGGCGTATGTCCGGTCGTTCCACTCGGACGTATAGATCCCCTCGCCGAAGGCGGCCGCGGCCGACTCCCCGCGCGGGATTCCGGCGAGCTCCTTCCTCACCGCGTCGGAGGAGACGAGCTCGAAGCCTCCCTTCTCCGCCAGGTTCCTCGCCAGCGTGGACTTCCCCGTGCCGGGGAGCCCCCCCACGAGCACCAGGCACGGTTTCCGGTCGCGAGCCTCCAGAGCCGAGAGGGCGAGGAGCCAGTGGGCGCGGGAGCGCTGGAGGGCGAGCTGCCGGGCGGTTTCGGGGACCTCCGGCTCCGATGCCTTGAAGCCCTCCACCTTGGCCCGCACGGCGGCGCGGTACGAGACGTAGAACGCGAGGAGCCGCTGCCCCTCCGGGTCGTCCGCAGCCTCGAAGTACGCGTCGGTGAAGGCTCGGCCGAGCTCCGGCCGGCCGACGAACTGCAGATCCATGGCGAGGAACGCCGCGTCCGCCACGGGATCGGCGTAGCGGAAGCGTTCGTTGAACTCGACGCAGTCCACGATGGCGAGGTCGTCGGGCCGCGGCCGCTCGGGAAACGAGTAGATGTGATCGAGGTGGAGGTCCCCGTGGGTGTCCCGGGGGACTCCCCGCAGGGCCCGGACCTCGATCAGGTCGTGGAGGCGCTCGAGCGCCTCGTTGGTCGCCCGGCCGGCCCGCCCGAAGACCTCCGAGCTGACCGTGGTGCCCACCTGGACCGCGGACTGCTCGAAGTTCTCGCGGGCATTTCTCGCGACGACGGGGAAGCGTCCAAAGCGCGCGACGTGGGGACCCGCTTGGGCGTGAGAGTGGAACTGGGCGATCCGGCGGCCGATCTCGCCGAGGAGCTCCCCGTCCGCCGCCCCGCGCTCCACCAGCCGGCCGAGTGCCGCCTCGTCGGGGAGCCTCTCCATCCAGACGGCCCACTCGACTACTTCTCCCGGCGTGTCGATGCGCAGCGCCCCCTCCGTGAGCGAGATCGGCACCACTCCGAGGTAGACCCTCGGAGCGAGGCGATGGTTCAGCCTCACCTCCTCCAGGCAGAAGTGGCGGCGTTTCTCCAGGGTCGTGAAGTCGAGGAAGGCGAGGTCGACGGGCTTCTTGACCTTGTAGGCGTAGGGGCCGGCGAGGAACACGGCCGAGATGTGGGTATGGCGGACCTCGACCGTCCCGACGGGGTGGGGGTAAGCATCCGGGGCCGAAAGCGCCCCGAGGATCTGGGCGAGCTCCAAGGCACCCTCCCAAAAGCGATTGGGGGAAGGCTAACTGGGACGGTTCGACCGGTCAAGGAGCGGCTCCTGTTCCGAGGGCCCAGTGGGTAGCGGAGGTCTAAAAGTGGGAAAAGAATTCCACACCTACAGCGTCAGGCCGGCAGAGAGAGGCCTGGCGGTGCGGCCCCCGCGAAACCGCGAGCCGGGCGCTCCAGGGGCGGCTTTCCGCGTGTCACGCCCGTTCTCCGGCTTGCCACGGCGCGAAACGTGCATCTGCGGGCCAGCCCCAACGTGCGGGCGGTCCGGCCGGGACCGGTTGACGAGCCGGGACGCCGCGGTAGACTCGGCGTTCATTTTCGCGCGAAGGGGAATGAGACGGGGCTCAGGAGGGGCCCCGCGCGTGGGAACGGAGTCGACCACTGTAGAGGCCGTGCTGCCGGCGGAGGAAGTCCAACGACTGGGTCGAAGGCACGGCGGCCATCTATAGGAGGTTGAGCATGCGAAAGTACCTGACGCTGATCCTGGTGAAGAAGACGGTGACGCTGGCCTGGGCTCTCGCTGCCGTGGGTTTCGTCCACTACTACGGCGCCATGAACGAGGAGCTCCTCCAGGCCAAACGGGAGCTCCGGCAGAAGGACGACGTCATCGCCACCCTGGAGTTGAAGCCGGCGGCGGTGCCCGCACCCGCACCCGCCCCGGCACCGGCACCGTCGCAGGTCACCGACATCGCCCGGGTGATGAAGGCCGCCGTGCCCGTAAAGGTGACCTGCTACTCCAACGCCCAGGGGCAGACGGACGAGGAGCCGGACGTGTGCGCCTGGGGCAACAAGTTCACCGAGTACTTCAAGGGCTTCAAGACGATCGCGATCTCCAGGGACCTCCTCCAGAAGGGCTGGAAGTTCGGAGACCTGATCTACGTAGCGGGCGTTGGGAAGTGCATCGTCTGGGACCTGATGCACCCGAGGATGAAGAAGTCCATCGACCTGGCGCTCTACGACACCGACAAGTTCGACAACTTCAAGTCCGTCGCAGTTCCCTTGGGACAAGGCACCACGACTTCCTAGCCTCCGGTTCGGGGCGGGCGCTCCCGGAGTCGCTCTCCGGCAACCGGGCGCCCGCTGCCCCGGATTGATCTCATCCCTTCCTCTGCTCCCGTGCTCCGCTCCGCAGCCAAAACCGCCTTGACCCGGTGCGTGCGCTGGTGCTAACCAGCGTCCATTCCTCCACCCGCACTCACCGAGGAGATTCGAGATGCGTCATCTGCTGATGGGAGTTGTCGCGACCCTGGGAGTCTCCGCCCTCGTCGGAATCCTCACCCCGCAGGAGGTGCTCGCCGAGGCGAAGCCCTTCACGGCCGAGTACAAGCTCTACACGGCCACGCCGACCGACCACGTGTACTCGATGGGTGCGCAGCGCTTCGCGGACCTCGTCCGAGAGCGCACCGGCGGGCGCATCAAGATCACCGTCTTCCCGGCCGGCCAGCTCGCGAAGGGCGAGCGTGAGGCCCTGGAAGGGCTCCAGCAGGGGACGATCGACTTCTACACGGGTTCTACCGGACCGGTGGGCAACTTCGCGCCCGCCTTCCAGATGCTGGACGTTCCGTTCCTCTTCCGGAGCTACGCCCACGTGGACAAGGTGCTCGACGGCGACCTCGGGAAGTCCATCCTGAGCGAGCTCGAGCGGGCGCAGATCAAGGGGCTCGCCTTCTGGGAGAACGGTTTCCGGAACCTCACCAACTCCAAGCACCCCGTGCGTCTGCCGGCCGACGTCCGCGACCTGAAGATCCGGACCATGGAGAACAAGGTCCACATCGAGGCCTGGAAGTCGCTGGGGGCCGCCCCCACGCCCATGACCTGGGGAGAGGTGTACGGCGCGTTGCAGGGCAAGGTCATCGACGGCCAGGAGAACCCGATCGCCGTGGTCTACTCCTCGAAGCTCAATGAAGTTCAGAAGTACATGACGCTCACGCGTCACGTCTACTCGCCCGCGATCATCGCGGTCGGCGCCGGCAGCTGGAAGGAGATCC
Organism: Deltaproteobacteria bacterium; assembly: GCA_016218905.1. The sequence goes on along the minus strand of JACRCS010000817.1, from coordinate 5,853 downwards.
CCAAAGCGGACCAGGACCTGCTGATCAAGACGGCGGCCGAGGTCGCGCCGTACCAGCGGAAGCTCGGTCGCGAGCAGGAGACGAAGTGGGTCGGCGAGCTGAAGCAGCGCGGAATGGAGATCGTGGAGACCGTCGACTCCGCGGCCTGGCTGAACGCGATCCGACCGGTCTTCGACAAGTACGCGCAGCAGTTCGGCGAGCGCTTCCGGAAGATCGCCGAGACCCGCTGAGCTCGACGTACCGCCCGTGCTCTTCCTGCTCCGTCGGCTCAACGACCTCCTCGAGCGGGTCGCGCTCTCGACGGTCGTGGCCATGGTGGCGGTGATGTGTAGCCTCATCTTCGCCCAGGCCATGGGGCGGTACGTGTTCCACTTCTCGATCACCTGGTCGGAGGAGCTGGCCCGCTTCCTCCTCGTCTGGGTTTCGATGCTGGGCGGCGCCATCGCCGCCCGGCGCCGGATGCACGTGGGCTTCGAGAGCCTCGTGGAGGCGCTGCCGGCCCCGGCGGGCTACTCGGCCCGCGCGCTGGCCGGTAGCGCCGCGATCTTCGTCGTCAGCGTCATGGCGTGGCACGGCTTCAAACTCGCGCGGTTCAACATGCTGCAGCGTTCGGCGGCGCTGGAGTGGCCCATGGGCGTCCCCTACGCCGCCATCCCCGCGGGGGCGCTCCTGCTGGTCCTCTTCCTCCTCGAGGAGCTCGGGAACACGGTGGCCGGACGGGGGACGCATCCGCCGGGAGGGGAGCAGGGCGAGTGGTCCTGACGCTCGTCGTCGCGTTCGTCGGGCTCCTGCTGCTGGGCCTGCCGATCTCCTACGTGCTGGCCGGCGCGGGGCTCGCCGCCGTCCTCGTTCAGGGGAAGCTGAACCTGACGATCGTCGCCGGCAAGATGTTCGAGGGCCTCGACTCGTTCCCCCTCATGGCGATTCCTTTTTTCATGCTGGCCGGCGCGCTGATGAACGAGGGCGGGATCACGCGCAGGCTGATCCACTTCGCCCAGGTGACGGTGGGCTGGGTGGCGGGCGGACTCGGGTACGTGAACGTCGTCGCCTCCATGCTCTTCGCCGGGATCTCCGGCTCCGCGGCGGCCGAGGCCTCCGCCATCGGCTCCGTCATGATTCCGGCCATGAAGAAGGAGGGCTACCACGAGGACTTCTCGGCGGCCCTCACGGCGGCGGCTTCCACGATGGGTCCCATCATCCCGCCGTCGATTCCGATGATCCTCTACGGCATCATCGCGAACGTCTCCATCGGCGCGCTCTTCCTGGCGGGAGCCGTGCCGGGCTTTCTCCTGGCCGCCGGGTTCATGGGGCTGGTCTGGCTCTTCGCCCGGAGGCGCGGGTATCCCGCGGGCCGCTTGGCGCCGCCCCGAGAGATCGTGGGGGCTTTCAAGGACGCCCTCCTCGCGCTCACCATGCCCGGGATCATCCTCGGCGGGATCCTGGGCGGCGTCTTCACGCCCACCGAATCGTCTGCCGTCGCGGCGGTCTACGCCCTGGTGCTCGGCCTCTTCGTGTACCGGGAGATCCGGTGGGCGCGGCTTCCCGCGCTGCTCGCCGAAGCCGGCATCGGTACGGCCATCGTGATGCTGGTGATCGGGGCCTCGGAGCTCTTCGGTTGGATCCTCGCGGCGGAACAGGTGCCGATGCGGCTCGCGCAGGGCATCCTGTCGGTCACGACGCAGCCTTGGCTCGTCCTGCTCCTGGTGAACCTCCTCCTCTTCGTCCTCGGGATCTGGCTCGAGCCGGCGCCGCTCCTGATCGTGCTCGTACCCGTCCTGGCCCCGCTCGCCGCGAAGGTGGGCATCGATCCCGTCCACTTCGGAACGATCGTCGTCATCAACGCCGTCATCGGGCTCGTGACTCCGCCCGTCGGGGCCTCGCTCTTCGTGGTCTGCTCGGTCGGTCGGATCTCGTTGGAGAAGATTTCCCGCGCCGTCTGGCCTTTCGTCGGCGTGGCGATCGCGGTGCTCCTTCTCGTCACCTATGTGCCCGCGCTCTCTACCTGGCTGCCGCGCCTTTTGATGTGACCAGTGATCTGTGACCAGTGATCTGTGACCAGTGATCTGTGATCTGTGGATTGACGGAGGGCTGACGACGGATACGTGCCCGTGGCCGGGGCTCTCCGGTTCCCCTGATCACCGATCACTGATCACTGAAAACCGCTCTCGACCGCCTTCACCAGCCGCGCCAGTGTCGCGTTCACCGGCGTGGGAACGCCGTGCTTCCGGCCTTCCCTCACGACGGCCCCGTTGATGAAGTCGATCTCGGTGGGGCTCCGGCGGTCGACGTCCTGGCCCATGCTCGAGCGGTTGGCCGCGGTGGCGCGGGCAACGGCGAGCACGTGGTCCACGAGGGCGCCCGGGTCCCCCAGGTCCACACCGGCGGCGCGGGCGACGGCCGCCGCTTCGTGCACGGCGTCCTCGAGGACCGCCGCCGCTTCCGGGATCTCGGGGATGCGTCCGTTTCGAATCCCGGCCAGCGCGGTAACGGCGTTGATCCCGCAGTTCACCGCGAGCTTCTTCCACACGGCGGGCCACACCTCCGACGTGGCCCGGGCGGGCAGGTTCGCCCGGCCGAAGGCCTCGGCGGCGCGGCTCGCCCCGGCGTTCGAGGCGTGGTTGGGAGCGTAGGCTCCCACGAGGGTCTCTCCCGTGCCCCCGTGCCGGATCTCCCCGGGACCCAAGACGGTCGCGCCCTGGGCGGTCACCCCGACCAGGACGCGCTCTCTACCCACCCGCGCGGCCAGCACGTCGGCGGACCCTAGGCCGTTCTGGAGCGTCAGCGCGAGCCCGGCGGGCTCGAGCAGGTCCGGCACCTGGGCGGCGGCTTCTTCGCTCCGGTAGGCCTTTACGAGGAAGAGGACGAGCTCGGCTCGGCGCAAGGGCGACCCGGGGAGCTCTGCCCTCACCGGGATCTCCCGGCGCTCGGAGCCTTCCCAGAGCCACAACCCTCGCCGGTTGAGGAGCTCGACGTGGTCCCGCCAGGCGTCGACGAGGACCACGTCATCTCCCGCGCGGCTGAGGCAGCCGCCGAAGAGGCACCCCATCGCTCCCCCGCCGACGACGGTAATCCGCATGAAACACCTCCGATAGGTCCGGCGAGTCGGACACGGTCTGACAGGTCTGAGACAGGTCTGACCAGTCTGACGCCGGTCCGACCGGGGGTCAAGCGGCGGGCGTGAACCCCGGCTGCCCGTCGGGAAACGTCGCCCGGTTTCTTGACCGGCTCCCTCGTCGGGGCGTAAATTTCCCGGCGTGCTGCGCGGTTGCGACGAATTCGCGCGGGTGGTTCCGGGAGCCGCGAGGGTAGCTTGGCCGACGTCTTCGCTGTGGACTTTGACGGGGTCTTGTGCGACAGTGCCGGCGAAGTCGCCGTTTCGGCGTGGAGGGCCGGCGCAGCGATCTGGCCGGAGTGGCGGGCGCTGGGACCCGAGCCTCCGCCGGAGTCCGTGGCGCGCTTTCGGCGCCTGCGCCCTCTCATCGAGACGGGGCACCAGGCGATCCTCCTGATGCGGCTCGTCTTCCAGGGAGCCGAGGGAGCGACGGACGCCGAGCTTGCAGCTCTCGAGGAGCGCCTCGCCGGCGAAGGCTGGGGACGGGCGCGACTCGTCGAGCTCTTCGGCCGGACGAGAGACGAGTGGCTCCTCCGGGACCTGCCGGACTGGCTTGGGCGGCATGGCTTCTATCCGGGCGCCCTGGAGGCCCTCTCGACCCGTCTCGGGACGGACGCGGTCTTCATCGTAACCACGAAGCAGGAGCGGTTCGTCGAAGCCCTGTTGCGGTCCCGGCGCCTCTTCCTGCCTCCGGGACATATCTTCGGCCTGAATCCCCTCAAGTCCAAGGAAGACGTTCTGGAGGAGCTTTCGGGCCGACGGGGGCACGCGGGCGTTCGGCTCCACTTCGTGGAGGATCGGCTCCTGACGCTCCTGCGCGTGGCCGAGCGGGCGGGCCTCGAGCACGTGGAACTCTACCTCGCGGCGTGGGGCTACAACACCGAGGAGGAGCGGGCGCTGGCTCGAGCGCACCCTCGGATTACGGTGTGGAGCCTGCCGGAGTTTCTTTGGGTCAAGGAATCGAGACAGAGCTCATTGGAGACGGAGGACGTATGAACGACACTCGCTATCAGCTCAATGCTCAGCTCGCCCAGATGCTCAAGGGCGGGGTGATCATGGACGTCACCACTCCCGAGCAGGCGCGGGTCGCCGAGGAAGCGGGCGCGGTGGCCGTCATGGCTCTGGAGAGGGTCCCCTCGGACATCCGCAAGCAGGGCGGCGTTGCCCGTATGTGCGACCCCGGCATCATCCGGTCCATCAAGGAAGCCGTCACCATCCCCGTCATGGCGAAGGCGCGGATCGGGCACTTCGTCGAGGCGCAGCTCCTCGAGGCCTTGAAGATCGATTACATCGACGAGAGCGAGGTGCTCACGCCCGCCGACGAGGAGTGCCACATCGACAAGACGAAGTTCAGCATCCCCTTCGTCTGCGGCGCGCGAAACCTGGGGGAGGCGCTCCGCCGGATCGGCGAGGGCGCCGCCATGATCCGCACCAAGGGCGAGGCCGGGACCGGGAATGTCGTCGAGGCGGTGCGGCACATGAGGACCGTGAACCGGGAGATCCGGCAGCTCGCCAACATGCCGGCCGAGGAGGTGACGGGCTTCGCCAAGGCCAACGCCATTCCCTACGAGCTGGCGTTGGAGGTGAAGCGGCTCGGGCGGCTTCCGGTCGTGAACTTCGCGGTCGGCGGGATCGCGACCCCGGCGGACGCGGCCCTGATGATGCAGCTCGGGTGCGACGGCGTCTTCGTCGGGTCGGGCATCTTCAAGTCTTCGGAGCCGGCCAAGCGCGCCCGCGCCATCGTGAAGGCGACCGCCTACTTCAACGATCCGGAGAAGATCCTCGAGGCCTCCTTCGGCCTCGGCGAAGCCATGGAGGGGCTGGAGATCGGCCGGATTCCGGAGCCGGAGCGGCTCGCGAGCCGAGGCTGGTAGCCAGTGTTCCGTGCGGTTCGGTTGCGCGTAACGAGCAGCAGACCGAACGGCGGCCAATCAGCGCGGTTCGGTCGTCGCAGAAGGGCGGTGGCAAGCACGAATTACCGCGACGGAACACTAGTCCCATGAGTCGCCGGACGGAGCTCGGCGTCCTCGACCTGCAGGGTGGCGTCCACGAGCACCTCGACCACCTGGCCAGGCTCGGCGTGGCCGCGCGCCGGGTCAAGGAGGCCCGGGACCTCGAGGGACTCGCCGGCCTCATCGTGCCGGGCGGGGAGAGCACCTGCCTCGCCAGGCTCCTTCGCATCTTCGAGCTCGAAGCCCCCATCGTCGACGAGCACCGGAGGGGGATGAAGCTCTGGGGCACGTGCGCGGGCGCGATCCTCCTGGCCACCGAGAACGTCGGCGGGCCGGCCCACTTGGGGCTCATCGACGTTGCAGTGGAGCGGAACGCGTTCGGTTCCCAGCTCGACAGCTTCACCACAGAGGCCCTCGTCCCCAAGGTCGCGAGCGCGGCCGTTCCGCTCACGTTCATCCGCGCGCCGAAGATCGTGCGGGTGGGGCAGGGCGTGGAGGTCCTCCTCCGGCTCGACGACTACGTGGCCGCGGCCGAGGCCGAGGGAGTCCTTGCGACGGTCTTTCACCCCGAGCTCACGCCGAGCCTCGCTTTTCACCGGTACTTCGCCCGAAAGTGCGGCCTCTCGCCGGCGGACGCGGGCGACGGCGCCGCCATCGACTCTCAGTGGACCGGGCGCAGCTGGGTCCGGTCCGCCCCCCCCGCCGTCCGCTGCCGGCCAACGGAGGGTGACCATGACGGCAGCCGACCTTCAGGCGGAGATCGCGCGTTTCGTCCGGGAGAGCGAGGCC
>JACRCS010000816.1 GCA_016218905.1 Deltaproteobacteria bacterium | reverse complement strand
CGCCCAGGGCTCGGCTCAGCGAGGTCTTGCCGCTGCCCGGGTCGCCCAGGACGACAAACCGTGCGGCCCGCCCCTGCTCGTCGAGCTCAAGCCGGGCACGGACCAGCCCGACGGGATCCAGGCCACCCTCCTGCTGACCCCGTGGCCCGGCCACGAGGGGAACGAAGAGGTCCCATACGTCGCTCTTCTGCGGCGACTGGTCGCGTACCGAAAGGCCCAGGAAGCTTACCCGTGCGTGGTACGCCACCGCCGCGGAACGGTACCGGGCGACCTGTGCGGCGAGGCGTTGCGCGGGATCCGGACCAGGATCCGCGGACGCGGTGTCGCCATTGGCAAAGCCGCCAGGCAGGGGAAAGCTCCAGGTGCCGGAGGGTGCCCCCGCGTAGCGGCTGTTGTCCAGGTGCCAGAAACCCCCGCCACGGGGCGTGTAGCCGTAGAAGTGGACCGTTCCCCCCCCGGTCCCCCCGTCCAGGTCCACGAGGCAACATCCAAGGGGCCACTTTCCGCCGGTATACGTCGCTCCCGCGGCCATCTCCAGGGTCGCGCCGTCGGGGGTATGGCGCCCGACCGTCTCGGTGTCGTGCAGGTGGCCGGTGAGCAGCATGTCCACGCCGCCGCGGCCCCGGAGCACCCCGGCCACCTCGCGCTCGTCGGGAGGGGCCAGCCAGGCGAGCGGGTGGTGCAGGAGGGCCAGCTTCAGGCTCACGCCGGGCAACTCGGCCAGCGCCTCCCGGACCTGGCACCCACCAAGCAGCAGGCGCCCTTTCTTGTCGTCGTCCGGGCCGCTGGCCCACGCGGTGTTGAGCTGGAAGATGCCCAGCCCGAGTCCGTCGACCTCCACGGTGTCCGCTCGCCACGGACGCCGCGGGTCCCAGCCGCGGGTGGGGCCAAGCAGGCGACGGGTGAAGGAGTAGAAGGCTTCAAGCCGGGCGGAGAGGGCATCCACGGCCCGAGCGTTGGACAGGACCCTCTCGATCTCCGCAGGATCGGGGCCATCCTCGCCCGTCTTCGTGAGCCGATCGACGATCATCTCGTCTACGACGTCGATGCGGGACCGGTCCACATCGTGGTTGCCGGGCACCAGGAAGAGCTGCCGCCTGGCGTCGAGCCCCAGGGTCTCCATCAGCCTGCCCAGGAACTCCTCGGCCTGCCCGTACTCTGGCTCCTGCCCCTTGTTGGCGACATCGCCGGTCACGAAGACGAGGTGGGGCGCGAGGCCCCTGTCCACCACGTCCTCCTTCAGGAAGCGGAGGAGGGACGTGAGCACCGCGCGCCGCTCCCAGCGGGAGGTGGCGTCGAAGTGCAGGTCGGAGAGGTGGAGCCAGCGCAGACGCATGGGGAATCCAAAGGGGGATCCTGGTGGTTCGTCCAACCTTGCGGTGGACCCGACCACGCTGGCGAGGTCGGGGTGGTCACCGAGGACCTGCTCCAGGTCGAACGGCCCGGCCAACAGGACGAGGCCCGAGACCTTCGCCCTCAGGCGATCTCGCTGCTCGTTGAGGGCCGCAAGGCATGGCTTCCAGACCGATAGGTCGTCGCCCTCGATCCAGACGACGGGCCGACCGGGAGGCAGGGTCGGTATCCGGCGCTCCAGCCGGGAAAGGACTTCGCGAGAGGGCGGCAGCGCCAGGAAGGACCTCTTCTCCTGGAAACGGGCGCGCAGCTCCGCGCGGGCGTCGGATTGCCCCAGGACGACGCCCAGGTCGAACCCATCGAGCAGCTCAAGGCGGTCCATCAAGGCGCGTATCCGCTCCTCGGCCCTACGGCCCAGGAAGCGAGAGCGGTCAGGCACCTCGCGCTTCCTGCGCGAGCCGGCGGACGTGTTCGCGGATGGCCGGGTGCAGGTCGTACCATCCGCCGCCGTTGCGGTAGCAGAGGACGAGGTTGCTCTCGAGGTAGCGCGCGAGCCGGGGCACATCCTCGCCAGTGATGTGATCCAGTGCAAAGGAGCGCCGGATGCCGTCCAGCAGGGAGATGGCATCGGCCAGGACTGCGGAACGCCGGTCTTCGAAGGAATCCTGGATTGCGGCCTCGACGTCTCCGTCTGTGAACGGAACGCCCACGTGACGGGCACGGAGCAGCAGGTCGGTGACGAGTTTGAGCAGGCCGCGCAGGTGGCCGCCGGACGCGAGGAGCACGCGCTCGATCTGGTCGTCGGATGCGAAGGCCTCTCCAAGTGTAATCCTCGCAGCCAGCACCGCGCGGAGGGCGGCGATGCCGTCCCGGTGCGGCGTGCGCGAGGGATCCTGTTCGGTGAGCCAGACCGTGGAGAGGACCGGCATCCTTCCGCCGTCGTAGTACTCGGAAACCTCCGGGTAGATGGTCTGGAGGTAGAGGGGCACCGTGTTCACGGTGTGACAGCCGGGCAGGCGCAGGTACCTGGTGTGGTCGCCGAAGACTCGCGCGACGCTCTCGATGCGATCCCGGAACTGGTGCACGGGTCCCGAGAGCTTCTCGAGGTTATCGAACAGGAACACGACCCCAAGCGCCCCCGGGGCCCGCGCGCGCAGGCGCTGCACGAGTGCCGCCACGAAGGTGTGGGCCTGGCCCGCCAGGGCGTCGAGGCGCCCGGCCATCGAACGTCGCAACGTGGTCAGGAACGCGTCCTCGCCACGAAGCGCCGCCTTCAGCTCCACCGGTCCCAGGTGCATTGTGGGCTCAAGGTTGACCTCTTTCTTCAGGAAAGCCGAGAAGCGATCCCACCACCCGGCGTCCAGGACGCTTTCTCCTCCGAGATGATCGCTCGCCGCGGACCCGAAAGCACCGGCGATGACCGGGAGGATCTCCTCGATGGCGAGATCCCGCGACAACGCGTGGAACTTCGTGGCGTCGGCGAGCAGCACGATGTAGTTGCGGGCGGTGAGGCTTTCCCGGAGACGGATGAGCTCCGTGCTTTTGCCCGTGCCGCGGAAGCCCGTGAAGAGTTGGCAGGTTGACCGGTCGCCCGCCATCTCGATGGTGTCCTGTAGTAAAAGCCGGCGATGCTGGTGGCCGCGAACGTTGAGTCCATCGAGGTCGATATAGGCGGGATCGGTGGCTTCCAGTGGTAGGTCGCGGCACGCGGCGAGCCACGCACGCAGCTTGGTGTCCAGCAGGGGGCCTGGCTTCATGGTGCACCTTGGAGTGAGGCGAGGATAGCCAGCATAAGGGCCCTCCGCCAGGGCCAGGATAGCACGCGGGGGGCCGGTGGGGGCGCGCAGCCGGCTCAGCGGGGGCCTCGTGCGCGGTCGGGGAGGCCCGGCCGGGTGCCCTGCGGGCCCTGCGGCGGG
>JACRCS010000821.1 GCA_016218905.1 Deltaproteobacteria bacterium | reverse complement strand
GTGGTGGTACCCGAGGACGTGCTTCGGAGCCGAGAAGCCGATGTAGTACTCGTTCTGCTGCAGGGTCTCGTAGAGGGTCCCGCCTTCGACGCCGTAGCACTCCCGGTACCAGGCGAGGATGTCGAGCACGGGCACGCCCAGCGCCTCGGCGATCGCGCTCTTCTCGCGGTCGATCTTGGTCATCACGTTGTCGCAGACGAACTTCGTGATCACGTCCCGGTAGTAACGGATGTCCTCGCCGGCGGCAGCCCTCTCCAGGAGCCCCGAGTTCATGAGCATGGGCGCCGGGTGGACGACCGCACCGGTGTTGTTGATGCTCGTCTCGAGGACGTTCGTCGCGGGAACGTACTCGGGGTAGACCGACCCCATGACGTCGAAGAAGGCGTGGTTGTCCGTCGCCGGCAGGGCCGCCGCCCGGACCCGGTTCTTGGCCTTCATCACCTCCACGTGGGCCGGCCCCCGGGACTCGGTCGCGTAGAGCATGGTCTGGCACTCGGCAAGGACCACCCGCTTCTGGCACTGGTAACGGCGGAAAGTCTGGTACACCTCCAGGGCGCCGCCGGTCCGGCCGGGAGAGAGGAGCACGGTCTGGCCGTCCTTGAGGCAGCCGCAGAGGAGCGAGGCGACGTTCTTCTGGGCGAGCGCGGGCATCAGCACAATCACCAGGTCGCGGCCGGCTACCGCCTCGTCGAGGTCGCCGGTGACCAGGCCGAGCTTCGCCGTGCCCTCGACGTCGCCGTCGAGCTCGACGCCGCCCCGCTCCCGGACCGCGTCCAGCTCCCGCTTGAAGAAGCTGAAGAGGCTCACGTCCTGGCCGCGGAGCGCGATGTGGCCGGCCGTGGCGAGGCCGCCGTGACCGGCGCCGAGGACGGCGACACGCACCTGCCGATTTCCCCGGGTCTTGCCCTGGGCCGAGGCCGAATCCTTGAAGGGGACCGGGCCCGAGCGGGCCTTCCCGCCCCCCGCCTCCGGCCTCGGCGGGGGGGAACTCGGAGAGCCTCCTCCGGGCGGAGGGGCTGCACCCGGCGAGGTGAGGCGGATCCCGAGCTTGGCTGCCCGCTCCCGTGCGGCCGCGGTGAGGACAACCTGCTCTCCCACCTCCACGGTCGACTGCCCGCGACCGTGGAAGGCGTCGATGTCGCTCTCGGTGTAAAAGATTCTGGCCATGGCTGGCTCCTCGCTCAGCAGGTGTTGAAGGAGTGCGCCGGGCGGCGCGGGCGCCCTGAGACCGGGGGAGGGCGCGGGACGGCAAAGAGGACGAGTTCGCCCACCCGCCGCGCGGCTTGGGCGCCGAGCAGGACCGCCTCCCGCACCGCGTCGGGGCGACCCCGCGCGGTCACGGTGACCAGGCCGTCTCCCGCGTCCTCGCTGCCGATGAGGCAGCGCTCGAGGCCGATCATCGCTTTGGCCGCCTCAAGGCCGCCCATCCATCCCCTCGTCTTCACCATCCCGAACTCTCTGGCCGGGCGTTCGGTGGCCATGGTTCCTCCTCTTTCTGCCCCGGGTGTCCTCCGTGGCGGCAACGACTCTCTCGTCAGCCTTTGCGAAAGGTGACCGAACCGTTCACCTCCAGGGTGTCGATCACGCCCACGATCACTGCGTCGACGGGCGCCTCCCGCGTCGCTACGGTGCGCTGTGCGCTCGAGCCGCCGGTCACGAGGACCAGGTCCCCGGTGCCTGCGCTCACCGTGTCGATGGCGACCTGGGCCGGCCCGGCCGGGGTGCCCGTCGGGTCGGTCTCCTGAAAGATGAGGAGCTTGCGGCCGTGGAGCGCCTCGTCCTTGATGGTCGCGACCGTGGAGCCGATGACGAGCCCAATCCTCATGACGGTGCCCTCGCGCGAGCGGGTTTGGGTCAGACGAACTCCTGGAAGAGCTCGCGGCGCGGCGCCGGGATGGCAATTCGGCTCACCAGCATGCCGTCGCTCCCGGCCACCTCGGCGCCGGCCGCGAGCCCCGCCTCCACGCTCGCCACGTCGCCGGTGAAGAGGACGAACCCCTTACCGCCGAGGGCCATGGCGAGGTGCATCCGGAGGAGCGTCACGTTCGCGGCCTTGGCGATGGCGTCCGCCGCCTCGACGATGCTCGCGGCGGAGAAGGTCTCCAGGATTCCGAGGGCGCCCAGCTCCTCGGGTTTCAAGTCCACCGCCATGGCGATGGCGGGAAAGACCGAGGGGTGGACCCTCGGGATGACCCGCTCCTCCACGACGCTCCCCGAGGCGGCGCGGCTCCCGGCCTCGACGCTCGACTTCACGGCGGCCACGTCGCCTCCGATGACGATCAGGTACTTGCCGGCGCAGATCGTCCGGCCCAGGATGAGCTCCACGTCCGCCGCCTTGAGCGAGGCGTCCTGGGCCAGGTAGCCGGCCCCGACGCTCGTCAGCTCGAGCAGCCCGATGCTCTCGAGTCTCCGCACGTTCCACTCCTCGGGTCCCGGGTTTGGGACGCCTCACGCTTCGATGACGATTGCGCCGCTCCCGACCTCCCGCACCTTCCCGGCGATGCTCGCGTGGAGGTTTGCCCCCAGCGCCTGGTCAGGGATGGCGGCCACGAGCTGTCCTTCCTTCACCTCGTCGCCCGGGCGGACCACGGGCACGCCGGGCGTGCCCGTGTGCTGCCGGAGCGGCAGGGTGACCGATCTCGGCTGGAG
>JACRCS010000820.1 GCA_016218905.1 Deltaproteobacteria bacterium | reverse complement strand
GACCCGACGATCGCGGCCTGGAGGCCGCTCCCACAGGCAAGAGGACCCGACGATCGCGGCCTGGAGGCCGGTCCCACAGGCAAGAGGACCCGACCCTCGCGGCCTGGAGGCCGGTCCCACAGGCAAGAGGAACAGACCGCCGCGGCCTGGAGGCTGCTCCCACAGACGGAGGCGCTCCCGATGTCCCATCTCCGATCGGCTTTCGAGGAAGGACCGTGCGGCCCTTTGCTCCGCATCGACCCTGAGACCTGCCTCCGCTGCGGAGCCTGCTCCGACGTCTGCCCCCAGCGGGTGCTCGTCGGCGGGGAGGGCGCGGTTCCCTCGGCGGATCCCGCCGCCGAGGCGTTCTGCATCGCCTGCGGCCACTGCGCCGCGGCGTGTCCCGCGGGCGCGCTCTCCCACCGCGCCGCTTCTTCGCTCGCCTCTGCAGCTCACCCGCCCCCGGCCGAGAGCGTGCTCGCCTGGCTCCGGGGCCGGCGTTCGGTCCGGGCCTACCGGCCGGACCCGGTCCCCCGCGAGGTCCTGCGGCTCCTCCTGGAAGCCGCCCGGGCGGCGCCGAACGGGCACAACGCCCGGACGGTCGGCTGTGTCGTCATCGAGACCGAAGGGGAGCGGCGCGAGCTCCAGCGGCGGATCGTCGCTTTCTACCGGAAGTTGTTCCGGGCGGTGGGCACTCCGGGGGTCCCGGCCCTCCTCTCCCTGGTCCTCGGCTCCGGTCCCGTGCGGGAGCTGCGGGAAGCCGCCCCTTCCATGGCGCGGGTGGACGAGCGCCTCGCCCGCGGGGAGGACCCGCTCTTCCACCACGCCCCGGTGCTCCTCCTCTTCCACGCGCCCCCGGCCGAGACCGCGGAGGCGGACTGCGCCCTCGCCGCCGGCCAGGCCGCGCTCCTGGCGCCGAGCCTTGGGCTCGGCACCTGCCACATCGGCTACGCCTCGGCCGTCCTCCGGCGTTTCCCGGGGCTCGGGCGCTCGGCAGGCGTCCCGCGGGGCCGTCGAGCCTACAGCGTCCTCACGGCCGGGTACCCGTCGAGGGGCTTCCCGCGCGTGCCTCCCCGCCCGGAGCTGCCCGTGCGGTTCCGGTAAGCCGGTGGACTTTGTGGACGGAGTGGACTTCGTGGACGGAGCGGACCGTCCACCTCGTCCAGATCGTCCACTGCGTCCATTCCCCCGCTCCCGGGTTTGCCGGCCGAGGAGAGCCCGGGTACCCTGTGACCCTTCTTCACCGAGAGACGGGAGCCCTCCATGCCCGCGAGCACGATACCGGAGCGGATCGAAGCCCTGCGCGCCTCCATGAGGCAGCACGGGGTGAGCCATTACCTCGTCCCGAGTTCCGACGAGCACCTGAACGAGTACCTCCCGGCCTGGCACCAGCGGCGCCCGTGGCTCTCCGGCTTCACGGGCTCGGCCGGCGACCTGCTCGTGGGCATGACGGCCGACGAGACCTGGCTTTTCACTGACGGCCGCTACCACCTCCAGGCGGAGCGGGAGCTCGAGGGCTCCGGGATCGGCCTGCAGAAGCTCGGGTCCCGGGGCTCGAAGTCGCTCCGCGAGGTGCTCGAGGGGCTCGCCGGGCGGTACCGGGAGGCGTGCGCGGTCGGCTACGACCCGTGGGTGCTCTCGCTCGCGTCCGCCGAGGAGCTGTCGCGGGTGCTGGAAGACGGGGGTGCGAAGCTCCGACCCCTCTCGCCGCCGCTCGTGGACGGGATCTGGACCGACCGGCCGGCGCCGCCCGAGACCCCGCTCCTCGTGTGCCCGCCCGAGTGGACCGGCCGGACCATGAAGGAGAAGGTGGACGCGCTCCGGGCGAGCCTCCAGCGGCGAAACGCGGACGCGACGGCCGTCGTGAAGCTCGACCAGATCGCCTGGCTCACGAACCTCCGCTCCACCGACGACATCCCCTACAACCCGGTCTTCGAAGCGTACCTCTACGTCGACGCGGACCGGGTGCACCTCTTCCTTCACGGCGCGCGCGTCCGGCTACCGGCCGGCTTCGGGAACGATCTTCCGGGCTTCGCCGTGCGGGAGTACGGCGAGTTTCCCGGTTTCCTTGCGTCCGTCACCGGCCGGCGGGTGCTGCTCGACCCCGAGGCCACGACCCGGGGCGTGTTCGATGCGCTCTCGGGAAGCCGGATCATCCGGGCGGCGAGCCCCCTCGATGAAGCCAAGGCGGTGAAGAACGAGGCGGAGCGCGCGTGCATGGCACGGGCGAGCCTGCTCGCGAGCGTCGGAAAGACCCGCGCGCTCCTCTGGCTCGCCGCCGAGATCGAGGCGGGGAGGAGGGTCACCGAGGCTTCCTTCCGGGACCGGATCGAGGGTCTCTACCGCGAGCTGGAAGGCTACCGCCAGCTCTCCTTCCCGACGATCGCGGCCACGGGAGAGCACGGGGCCATCGTCCACTACGCGGGCGCCGACGAGACCGAGCTCCGGCCCGGAGAGCTCTTCCTGGTCGACTCCGGCATTCACCTCGACGGCGGGACGACGGACGACACGCGGACCGTCACCGTCCGGGCGCCGACGCCGGAGCAGCGGGCGGTCTACACGCGGGTCCTCAAGGCCCACATCGCCGGGGCCTCGCAGGTCTTCCCCGAGGACGCGCCGGGCGCCGCCCTCGACGCGGTGACGCGCTCCCCCCTCTGGTCCGCCCGGCTCCAGTACGAGCACGGCACGGGCCACGGCGTGGGAGCGTTCCTGAACGTCCACGAGGGTCCCTTCTCCCTCACCGAGGCGAGGGGCCGGCCCGCGGCGGGCCGGGGGCTCAAGACGGGGATGATCACCTCCGTCGAGCCCGGGTACTACCGGCCCGGTTTCGGAGGCGTCCGGCTCGAGAGCCTCTACCTGGTGACGGAGACGGGTGAGGAGGTCGACGGCCGAAAGTGGCTCTGCCTCGTCCCGCTCACCTGGATCCCCTTCGACCCGAGGCTGATCGACCTCGAGCTCCTGGACGAGACGGAGCGCGCGTGGCTGCAGGTCTATCACCGGGGCTGTCTGGAGCGGCTCGAGCCCCATCTCTCGGCCGACGAGGCGGCGGGGCTTCGGCGGAGGCTCTCCTGAGCGAAGCGGCGGACGAAGGTCCCGCCCCTCGCCCAGGAGCTGCGGTGGACTGGAGACTTTGACGCGAACTCCGCGTAATGCCCTCGGGGAGGGCGCGAGAATCTTCGTTGGCCCCCCTCACGAGGGCGGGTAGGTGGCCTCGGGCTCCGGGAGCGGCTTGCCTTCTTCCACGTGGTAGAGCTCGGCGATGAAGTGGAGCGCTTCCTCGGTGCCCAGGTAATCGTAGGAGAGCGGCCCCCACTTACCGCCCTGGAGGTGGGCGACGCCCTTCTCCTTGAAGTAGCTCATCGCGCGCCCGTAGTCTTCGGTGTCGAAGAGAATGTGGTGCAGCCCCTCCCCGTGCTTCCTCAGGTGTTCGCCGTAGATGCTCCGGTCGTCGAGGGGCTCGATCAGCTCCCACATCACGGCGCCGATGGTCGCGATCGCGATCCGCATCGCGTACTCCTGCGGCTTTCCCGCCACCGTCATGTTCGTGACCGTCCCCGGTTTGAACGTGTAGATGGCCCATGGGCCCATCCCGAGCAGGTCCCAATACCTCCGGACCGACTCGTCGACGCTCTTCACCACCATCCCGATCTGGGCGATCTTCGAAAGCCCCGGGCCCGGCTTCTCCGTCATGGGTTCCTCCTTCCTACCTCTTCGTAAGGGTCTTGACCGCATCCCGGATCTTGGCTTCGTTCGGGACGTACGCCTGCTCCAGGGCCGGTGAGAACGGCACCGGTGAGAAGGGCGCCGCCACGCGCAGAATGGGCGCGTCGAGGTAGTCGAAGCCCCGCTCCGCGACCATGGCCGCGATCTCGGCGCCGGGGCCGGCGAACTTCACGGCCTCGTGGACGATCACGAGCCGGTGGGTCTTCCGCACCGAGGCGAGGATCGCCTCCTCGTCGAGGGGCAAGAGCGTGCGGGGGTCCACGACCTCCACGCTGATCCCTTCCGCCGCGAGATTCTCGGCCGCGCTGAGCGCCCGGGGGATCATCGCGCCCGTGGCGATCACGGTCACGTCCCGGCCCTCGCGCTTCACGTCGGCCTTGCCGAGCGAGACCGTATACTCGCCCTCGGGAACCTCGCCCTGGGTCGCATAGAGGAGCTTGTGCTCGAGGAAGACCACGGGGTTGTCGTCGCGGATCGCGGAGGTGAGGAGCCCCTTGGCGTCGGCCGGCGTGCTCGGCATCACCACCTTGAGACCCGGCACGTGCATGAACCACGCCTCCAGGGACTGGGAGTGCTGGGCAGCAGCCCCGATCCCGGCCCCGCAGCAGGCGCGAACGACCATGGCGATCCTCGCCTTGCCGCCGAACATGTACTTCATCTTGGCCCCTTGGTTGAAGAGCTGGTCCATGCAGACGCCCGCGAAATCGACGAACATGAGCTCCGCCACCGGCCGCAGCCCCACGGCCGCCGAACCCACTGCGCAGCCCACGATCGCGCTCTCGGTGATCGGTGTATCGCGGACGCGCTTGGGCCCGAACTCGTCCAGGAGACCCCGGGTGACCCCGAAGGGTCCGCCCAGAATCCCAATGTCCTCGCCAAGCATGTAGACGCCCGGATCCCGCCTCATTTCGATCCTGAGGGCGTCGTTCAGCGCGTCGCCGAAGGTCATGATGGCCATCGTCGTATCCTCCTCCGCCCCTCAGGCGTTGTAGACGTCCTCGGTCACCTCGCTCGTCTCGGGGAACGGGCTCTCCTCGGCGAAGCGGATCGCGTCCTCGATTTCGTTCTTGAGCTTCTCCCGGATCCCGGCAACCTCGGTAGCCGTGAGCATGCCCGCTTCCAGCAACGCCTGCTCGAACCGGGGGATCGGGTCCTTGGCCAGCCACTTCTCGACCTCCTCCGCGGGCCGGTAGAAGCCGGGGTCGCCCTCGAAGTGCCCGTGGTGCCGGTAGGTCTTGCACTCGACGAGGGTGGGGCCGTGCCCTTCGCGCGCGAGGCGCACGGCATTGGACGCGGCTTCATAGACCGCGACCATGTCGTTTCCGTCGACCGTCGCGGAACGCATGCCGAAGGCGGCCGCCTTCTCCGAGAGGTTCTCCACGGCCGTGGCCTTGTCGATGCAGCAGGAGATCCCGTAGCGGTTGTTCTCGTTGACGAAGACGACGGGGAGCTTCCAGCACGAGGCCAGGTTCATGGCCTCGTGGGTGGTCCCCTGGTTCGAAGCGCCGTCCCCGAAGAAGCACACGGCAATGCTGTCGCTTCCCCGGTACTGGCACGCGAGCGCGGCGCCGACGGCCTGGGGCGGCCCGCCCCCCACGATGCCGTTGGCCCCAAGGATCCCTAGGTCGAGGTCCGCGATGTGCATGGACCCGCCTTTGCCCTTGCAGTAGCCGGTCCTCTTCCCGAAGAGCTCGGCCATCATCAGGCGGATGTCTCCCCCCTTGGCGATGAGATGACCGTGCCCCCTGTGAGTGCTCGTGATGTAGTCCGAGACCCGCAGCGCGGCGCAGACCCCCGTCGCCACCGCCTCCTCGCCGATGTACAGGTGGACGAACCCCGGGATCTTCCCGCCGGCGAAGAGGCGCGAAGCGTTCTCCTCGAACGTCCGGATCTTGACCATGGTCGCGAAGGACTGGATGAGCTGCTCTTTCTCCAGGGTCATGCGCTTCTCCTTCCCGGGCCAGGGGGGGCCGCGTCGATCGCGGTGGTTCCACTCGACTTCTCGGGTCGGGTGGCCAATCGGATAGTACACGTTGACCTGTTCACGATACCGACTCACCGCGCCTCGTTGCCGGTTGCAGCGCTTCAGTCCTTATAAGGAACTCGACCACCTCCTTGTTAACTCTCTCAGGTATCTCCCAAATGAAGCCGTGAGCACCGTTTGCGATAATCCGAAGCTCGGATCCCGGAATTCCTTCCGCCAGCTCGCGAGCTGCCCATGGCGGCGTCAGCAGGTCCTGCTCACCGACGAGAACAAGGGTCGGTACTCCAATATGCCGCAAACCATCCAATGCGTCGAACGTGGAAGCGGCGTCTGCCTGCGGGCAGAAAGCCTCCAGCGATTGCGGGAATGGAGGATTTTGGAAGAGGGAAAGCATCTGAGTTGTGGCTTCCTCGTTCTTGAGAAAATCATGGGTCATACACCATGCGAGACGATGAAGGGCGGACACGTCTTTGCTGCGATCGTGCTGCAGCTCACCCCTCCTTTAGCTTCTCCAGGAACCTCGCCCGGAGCTTTCGGAGCTTCGGTTCGATGACAATCCGGCAGTAGCCCTGGGAGGCGTTTCGCCGGTAGTAGTCGCGGTGGTACGGCTCGGCTTCGAAGAAGGGGCCGAGCGGTGCGAGCTCCGTGACGATAGGGGCGTCCCAGAGACCCTCCCGCTCGAGCTCGGCGACCACCTCCTCGGCCGTCCGCCTCTGGGCCTCCGATCCGTAGAAGATCGCGGACCGGTACTGGGTCCCGACGTCGGCGCCCTGGCGGTTGGGGGTCGTGGGGTCGTGGAGGGCGAAGAAGACCTCGAGGAGCTCCCGGTAGGAGATCACCCCCGGATCGAAGCGGACTTCCACCGCCTCCGCGTGGCCGGTGCGGCCGGTGCAGACCTCCTCGTACGAGGGTTCCGACGCATCGCCGCCGGTGTATCCGGGGCGGACCTCCGCGACGCCCCGAAGCGTCTGGAACGCCGCCTCCAGGCACCAGAAGCAGCCCCCCGCCAGGACCGCGATCTCCGTTCCCGCCATCGGTCTTCCTCCTCCCGTCCGGATCAGGCCCGCCCGAGGAGCCTCCTGCGCAACTCGGCGCGCCCTCTCGGTTCATCCGGCGCCGAGGGCTCCACCCCGGCGATCGAATCGATTTCCTCTTCCTCAACGGCAAGGTAGTGCTCCAGCCGGCGACCGTCGACGTCTGGACGCTGAAAGGGATCCTGCAGGAGAGGGGCCGAAGGACCGTATCCGTGGAGGAGATCTCCGGGGGCCGTCAGGAGCCGGTTCGGGAGGGAGTCCTCTTCAAGGGGGCGGACATGAACGTCCTCGCCCTACTTCCGCTCCCCCGCTTCCCCGGCGGGCGCCGGGGCCACGAAGGCGAGCAGGGGTGCCACGACGGAGCAGAGGGTGAGGCCTCCGGCCCGCGCCCAGTGCTGGGCGGCGAAGCCGCGGAGGAGGGGCGCGAGGGCGTCCTGGCTGAGGGCCCACTCGGCGGCCCACATTCCCGCCAGCCAGAGCGGCACGAGGACGGCCTCCAGGAGGAGGAGCCTCCTCGCGACCCTTTTCCCGAAGCCGACCGTGCGGGCCATCCAGCGAAGCTCCTCCGTGAGCGGGCCGAGGGCGGCGAGCCGCTCCTGAAGCGACGCCAGGAGCTCTCGCAGCTCCCGATAGGACGCTACCGCGCCGGAGCCGATGAGCTCCCTCGCCCTGCGCAGGTCTCCCGCCGCGGCCTCGAGCGCCTGGAGGTAGTTCCGGGAGAAGCGTTTGTATGGGTAGGCCTTCCACACCCCCTCGAAGTGTCTCCAGAGGGTCTGGCGCTGGGCGATCTCCTGCGCCGCCTGGCGGAGCCGCTTTTCCTTGAGCGAGCGGCAGGAGAAGACGAGCCCGGCCGCCCGCGCCGCGACGTTGCGCAGGGCTCCGTAGGCCCTGCCCTCGAACTGCCGGCGAAAGGCTCCCAGCGCCGAGACATTGGCGGTGAGCTCCGGGGCTTCCCCCGCGAACCACACCCGGAGCGCCTCGCACTCGCCTTCCGCGGCCGAGAGGGCGGCCTCGGCCGAGCGGCTCGCGGCGTCGGAGAGGGCCGAGAGGGTGTGCTCTACGGAAGGGCGCACCGGCAGGAGCTGGGGGTCGAGGAGCTCCAGGTAGAAGTAGTCCTCGTCGCCCTCGGCGAGCTCCCGGAGCGTATCGAGCGCCTTCTCCGCCAATCCGAACCGGAGGGCCAACGGAGCCGTCCGGTATCGGACCTCCGGACAGCCGGGGAGTTAGACCGCCGCTTCATCGGCGTGGCG
>JACRCS010000815.1 GCA_016218905.1 Deltaproteobacteria bacterium | reverse complement strand
GTCCACAGGGGGGCGCCCCGGAAAGCCTCGGGGCCGAAGCCGCCCGAGCCGACCCGTCGAGCCCGGGCGGGCGCGCGAAGCGCGAGCCCCGAGGTTTCCGGGGTACCTGTGGGCGGGTAGGCGTGAGCTCGCCGGATATGCCGCGGCAGTCCGATCTTCCGGCACTTCCGTTTGGTTGCGGCCAACGGCCGCGCTGTGTTCTCTGTGTCTCTGTGAGAGATAGAACCCCGTCGTCACCCCCGGTTCCCCGGTGTTCGTGTCTCTAAGTTAGCGCCTATGCCCTCTCCTCCCCACGCGCTACGCAGCTTTACCCGCCCGTCCCATTGGCCCCGCCCTCGTGAATCCTTACCTTGCGCCTGTCGTCGACCGTCCGGAGAGGAGGGATGGAATGGCCCAGTCGAAGCTCGGATTCTGCGATTTGGTCGAGAGCTTGCGTGCCCGCTTGGCGGAGACGCCGAGCCGTGCGGAGAAGACGAAGCTCGACGAGCTCTGCGTCTGCCTGGAAAAGGTGGGCTGCGATCCGGCGAGGGTAGAGGAGGTCCTGCCCGAGCTCGCCGACCTGCAGGAGAAGCTCGATTCCTGCGAGACCAAGATGACGCAGGACGTCTGCAGGATCTATCGATCGAAGCTGAACGGCGTGCTGGCGGCCTGCAGCCCCCGCTGACCCGGCCGCGAAAGGAGGGTGCCCATGGGCGAGCTCAGGGAACGGGAGTGCGCGTGTGAGTCGTGCGGAAACGAGGCGGAGTTGACCATCACCTGCGAATCGGAGCCCGGAGGATTCGAGCTCGCCGGTGTCTCCAGCGCCGCTCCGGAAGAGAGCCGGGAGTGCTACTACTGGGGGACGGAGGCCGCCCTGCTGGATCCGGAGTGAAGTCCCCACTCCCTCCCGTGAGGAGGGCACGGCCCCGGCGCGATGCCGGGGCCGCGGTGTTACGGCCTCCCGGTAGGCGCCGGCGCCCTCAGCTCTTGTGGCAGTCGTTGCACTTCAGCTTGGCCTTGGCGTTTTCCGCCCGGTGGCAGCCGAAGCACTTCCCCACGTCCTTGCCGTGCATCGCCGTCTCGATCTTCGGGGCCTTGGTGGCCGGGTCGTCCGTCACCTTATGACACTTGACGCACTGGGGCTCCCCGCCGGGGTTGTGCTCCTTGTGGTGACAGGTCTCGCACTTCGCTTCCTTGTGCTTCGAGTGATCGAAGAGGACGCCGGGACGCTTCGCGCCCTGGACTTCGATCTTCACGGGTTTGGCCGGGGCGTCAGCGGCCCGGGCCGCGCCGATCGCGAGGAGAGCGGCGGCGCAGAGCGAGGTGACGAGGGCGAGCTTCTTCATGTTCCTTCTCCTTTTCATCGAGCCCCTGAGGGCCTCCGGCGAGGTCGGGGTTCCCGCCGCCGTCGACGGCCCCGCCTCCCACGCTCACCCTTCCTACACCGGCCGGCGTGCGGCCGAGCACCGACATCGGGCCGGATGCAGCCCGATGCGGGCCGACGTCGCCTCGACGTCGGCCCGAGGGGGTGGACCGAATGGACTTCATGGACTCAGTGGACCCGTCGGACCGTCCACCTCGTCCAGCTCGTCCACCCGGCGCCCTTCCGGGCGGAGACCCTTCGCGTTATCCTACGCGGATGCGCGCCGTCCTCGACCGCTATCTCCTCACCGAGTGCCTGCCGACCCTCGGCCTCTCCCTGGGTGCGTTTACCTTCGTTATCCTGATGCACCGGCTCCTCAAGCTCGCCGACCTGGTGGTCGCCAAGGGGGTGCCCCTCGGCACGGTGCTCGAGCTCCTCGCTTTGGCCCTGCCGCCGCTGCTGCCCCTCCTCCTGCCCGTGAGCCTGCTTCTCTCGGTGCTGCTCGCGATGGGGCGGATGAGCGCCGACAGCGAGATCGTGGCCATGCGGGCGTGCGGCGTCAGCCTCGCCGAGAACGTGAGGCCGGTCCTCGCCCTCTCCGCGGCCGTCTGCCTGCTCGCCGGCGGGATCAGCCTTTGGGCACAGCCCGCGTCCACCCGCGCGTTCAAGTCCCTCCTGTACGAATCCGTGAAGAACCGGCTCTCCGTGATGACTCAGGCGGGCATCTTCACCGAGCTCGCCGAAGGCGTGACCGTCTACGCCGAAGGTCTTCGGAGCGAGACCGAGCAGCTACGAAACCTCTTCGTGTACCTTGAGAAGGCACCCAGCCGGGGCGTCTGGATCTTCGCGGAAGAGGGCGCCATCTCCGAGACGCAGGGCGGCCTGCGGCTCGATCTTCGCCGCGGAGAGATGCACCAGACCCCCGGCCGCGGCATGCCGTACCGGCGGCTCCGGTTCGCCACGTACGAACTGGTGATCTCGCTGCCGAGCGCGGTGGCCGCCTCCCTGGAAGCCGAGGAGACGTCCACTCCCGACCTCTTCCGGGCCGCGCTCGGGCCCGGCACGACGAGGGACGCCCGCCTGGAGCTCCACCGCCGCCTTGCGATCCCGGTCTCCTGCCTCGTCCTCGGCATCCTGGGCGCGGCCCTGGGCGTCCACCACTCCCGGGCCGGCAAGAGCCGGGGGTTCGTCGTCTGCCTGGGGGTCGTCTTCGCCTACTACACCCTGCTGACGGCCGGAAGGGTCCTGGGCCAGCGGGGCGTCTTCGGCCCCGAGCTCGCCATGTGGCTCCCAGACCTGGTCCTCGGGGCTGCCGCCGCGTACGCCTTCGTCCGAAAGAGCCGCGAAGCCCCGCTCCCCCTGGAGGACACCGTCGCGCGGCTCGTACGGGCCCTGGCCCGGAGGGTGGCCTCCGCCCGGGGCCTCGCGTGAAGCTCGTCGACCGCCACTTGAGCGCCGAGTTCGGCCGCGCGTTCGCCTTCTCGGCGCTCGCCTTCCTGGCTGTCTTCCTGACGGTCGAGTTCTTCGAGAACCTGAAGCTCGTGATCGGCTCCGGCGCCCGCACCGCGGACATCTTTCTCTTCTTCGGGGCCCGGCTTCCCTGGATGGCGAGCCAGGTCGTGCCCATGGCGGCACTGCTCGGCACGCTCGTCTCCCTCACCCTCCTCTCCCGGCGCGGGGAGATCACCGCGTTTCGTTGCGGAGGGGTCTCGCTCCTCCGGCTCGCGCTCCCCTTCCTCGCCTGCGGCGCGGCGGTATCGGCGTTCCAGGTGGTGCTCCAAGAGCTCACCGTTCCGCGCACGAGCGCCTTCGCTCAGGAGGTAAAGCAGGTCCGGCTCAAGAAACGCTCCCCCCACGCCCTCTTCTACACCGAGGACGTCTGGCTCCGGGTCGGACCCCAGGTGCTGCACGTGGCCAAGGTGCTGCCGGAGCAGAATCGACTCCTGACGCTCTCGCTCGTCGAGGTCCGGGAAAGCGCAGTTCTGCGCAGGGTCGATGCCCGCGAAGCGCGCTGGGAGCACGACCGGTGGATCTTCCTGGACGCGGAGGAGCGTATCTTCGACCCCTCCGGCGCCATTCGGACGGTCTCCCACCCGCGGCTGGCCTACCCCCTGCCGGCGAGCCCCAAGGACTTCCGCATCGAAAAGCTGCAGCCGGCCGAGCTCCCTTGGGCGAAGCTGAGGCGCCAGGTCCGGCGGCTTCGGGCCCAAGGCCTCGACTCCTCCGAGCTCGAGGTCGGCCTCTGGGCCAAGACGAGCATGCCCTTCACGAGCCTCATCATGGTCCTGATCGGCTTCCCCTTCGCGCTCCGCGCGGACCGGCGGGGCGGGCCGAGCGTAGGCATCGCCACCGGCCTGCTCCTCGGCTTCTGCTACTGGCTCGTCCTCGCCGTAGGGCTCTCCCTCGGAAAGGCGGGCGTGCTCGTCTCTCCCCTCGCCGCCTGGACCGGGAACCTCCTCTTCACCGGCGTGGGGGCGGCGCTGCTCTGGAGGGCGGAGAGGAACCCCTGACTCGACGTTCGGACTCAACTTCCGCGTCCTCCTGCCGCTCGGTCGACAACCGACAACCAGCCCAGGGCGTCGCCCCTTGACAACGTGCCCAAAATATCGCAAGAGAGCCGAGCCCTTTCCGCAGGAGGAGAAGCATGGCGACGGATCACAAGGAGCTCCAGCTCTCCCCCCTCTTCGCCGGGCTCGAGCCCGAGCAGCTCGCCCGGGTCTACGCCATCGGGCGCACGATCGAGGCGGGCCGGCGGCAGGTCCTCTTCCGGGAGGGCGAACCGGTGGAGGGGATGTTCGTCCTCCTCTCCGGGGGCGTGAAGATCTACAAGCTCTCGCCGGACGGCAAGCAGCACATCCTCCACATCGTCCGGCCGGGGCAGGCCTTCGCCGAGGCGGCGATCTTCATGGCCAGGGGCTACCCGGCCTACGCGGAGGCCCTCCAGAAGTCCAAAGTCTTCCTGCTGCCCAAGAACCCCTTCCTGGCGCTCCTCCGAGAGGAGCCGGACGTCAGCCTGAACATCATCGCTACGCTTTCGCGCTACCTGAAGATGTTCGCCGACCGGATCGAAGACCTCTCCCTCAAGGACGTCTCGGCGCGGCTCGCCCGCTGGCTGCTCCAGAGCGCCGACGACCGTGGACGGGACTTCTGGGAGCTCGACATGACGAAGGGCGAGCTGGCGAGCCAGCTCGGGACCGTGAGCGAAACCTTATCGAGGACCCTGCGCAAGTTCAAGGAAGCGGACTGGATCCAGGTCCGCGGCCGGTTCATGAAGATCCTCGACCGAAACGCCCTCCAGGAGGTCGCGGAGATGGGCGAGGAATCCTCTTCCTTTTGACGGCTGTCAAGGTTTCGGCGTCGCCGGCGAGGTAGAGTCGGAGGCGATGGAAGCGAGGACGCCGGCCGCGTCGGGGCGGTCCGGTCCTCCGTCGCCGGCTTCGGGCCGCGCGGTCGCGAAAGGAGGAGAGTGATGGGAAAGTGCCCCGGACAGGATACGCAACAGTGGGGTTTCGACGCGATCTTCGACGTCGAGTGCCCCAAGTGCCATACGGCCCTGGAGTTCTTCCGAGACGAGGTGAAGCACCGGTGCAAGCGGTGCGGCGAGGTCGTCTTCAACGACCGGATGGACCTCGGCTGTGCCAAGTGGTGCCCCTCGGCCGCTTCATGCGTGGGCGTCGAGAACGTAAAGGCGCTCGAGGACGTGGAGCAGCGCAGGGCCCGGCGGGAGGACCTGCGGATGCTCCTCGAGTCGGTCCCGGAGGAGCAGACGGCGGTCAAGGAGCTCTTCAAGACCCTCTACTCGGAGTACCCCGGCGAGGACCGGCTCTTCGATACGAACCGGCTCTACACGGTCCAGGAGAAGGACCCCGGGCTGTTCGAGGCCGCCACCACGGCCTTCCGCGCCTTTCTGGCCGATAAGGCGGCGATCGCCGAGCGCGAGGCCAGATCTCGCGCCCGCACCGAGGAAATGCTCAAGCACGATCAGAGCCGCAGGCCCGCCAAGACCGCTCCGGCCGCGGAAAATCGACCTTGACAGGGTCCTAAATCCTGAGACATCCTGCCGCCTCCCCTAAGGGGTTGACGCCAAACAGCTGAGGAGGATCCACAATGGCATACGTGATCACCGACAAGTGCGAGAAGTGCGGCGACTGTGTCGAAGAGTGTCCGGTCGAAGCCATCACCGAGGGCGAGGACAAGTACGTCATCGACCCGGACACCTGCGTCGACTGCGGCACCTGCGCCGAGGTCTGCCCGGTGGACGCGCCTGTCCCCGAGGACGAAGCCTAGCCGCTTCCCGCGATGAGCCGAGAGCCGGGACCCCGAAAAGGTCCCGGCTTTTTTGGTTTTTGGTTTTTGGTTTTCGGTTATCGGTTTTGGGTTTTCGGTCTTCGGCTCCCGAGAACCGACAACCCGAGAACCCG
>JACRCS010000800.1 GCA_016218905.1 Deltaproteobacteria bacterium | reverse complement strand
CGTTGCCGTATTCAGAGCTCGAGCCCCCGAGGAAGGTCGAGTAGACGAGCCCGGTCCCGGTCGGGTTCAGCTTCGTCACGAACGCGTCGTAGTAGCCGTTGGCCGTCGAGTCGTACGCACCAGCCGTGGTCGGGAAGTTGGAGCTGGTGGTGTATCCGGTCACGAACGCGTTTCCGCTCGCGTCCACCGCGATCCCGTAGCCGCGGTCACCGCTCGAGCCCCCGAGGAAGGTCGAGTAGACGAGCCCGGTCCCGGTCGGGTTCAGCTTCGACACGAAAGCGTCAGGCCCGCCGTTGGTCACAGCATCGAACGCCCCGGCCGTCGTCGGGAATCCCTCTCCCTCTGTAGTTCCGGTGACATACGCATTCCCGGCCCCGTCCACCGCGATTCCGCCGGCCGTGTCGTCCCCGAGGCCTCCGAGCAAGGTGCCGTAGAGGAGCGCCGAGCCGGTCGGATTGAGCTTCGCGACGAAGACGTCCATGAAGCCGTTGTAGGTCGTGTCGTAGGCGCCGGCAGTCGTCGGGAAGTCGCTGGAGCCGGTCTGGCCCACCACGTACACGTGCCCGGCGGCGTCGACGGCGACGCCGCGGCCCTCTTCGATTCCCGACGGACTGCCTCCGAGGAACGTCCCCCAGACGAGGGCGGGGTCGATGATCAGCTTCTCCTTGCGGGTCCAGCTGCCGACCCGGAAACTGATCCGCCCCGCCCCGTCCAGCTCGAACGCGGCGGAGACCGTCTGGCTTCCCGAGGCGGCCTTCAGCGCCCGGTGCTCCACGCGGCTCCCCGAACCCGTCCGGTGGACGACGACGCCGTCCTCGACCATCGTCGACTCCACTCCCTCCACAGCGAGGCGAATCTGCGCGGGATCAGCCTGGGGGCCGACCTCGAAGTCGTACCTCAGGTTCGTCCCGGTGGGACGGAGGACGAGGTCCACTCCCGGGTAGACCCCCTCGTACCGGATCGAAGCGAAGTGCGGCACGTTGGTGCGCCACTTCGAGGGGTCGCTCCCGAGAAAGTAGCTGTTGCGCCCCTCGAGCGGCTCCTCCGGGACCATCCGGGCGCTCGCCGCCCGGCCCTCGATCCGGAGCTTCACGGCCTCGGCACGGCACGGGACGCTCTCGAGGGTGGGTCCCGGGCGTGAAGGCTCAGCGCCCTCCGGCTGGTGGTCGCGCGGGCTCATTCCCTTTCCCTGTCCAGGCCGCTCCTTCGTCGCTCCGCAGTTGCCCTGTTGGGCAGCGAGGGTCACGCCTTCTGCCGTGATGAAGGCCGTATAGGAACCTCCGCGCGCCACGAACTGGACCTCCGGGTCCATCTGACCGAGGTTCGGCTCGAAGTGGAGCGGGATCTTCCCGAATGCGGCGTTCGCCTCCGGCGGCGGTCCGGCCTGTGCACCGGGAGCGTGGGCTGGAGCTGGCGGCATGGTCAACGGCCCACCCCTTGCCGGTACCGGGACGAGCAGGGCCAGGGTCACCCCGATCGTTCCCAGGAGTGCGCTGGCGCCCCTCCTGGGCACCGGAAGGAATCCGGTCGCCATGAACCGTCTGGTCATTGTCTTGCCCCTCTCCCGCTCCCGCCGAAGGTGCTCGGCTGCGGCCGACCGGCAAGGATACCTGCTCGGCTGAGCGGCAGGAGATCTGATTGGTCTGGATTCTTCTCAACCGCGCACTGTCCGATGCGAAGCACCGGGTCAGCGGGGACGGAAGAGTCTCGGCCTCCCTCACTTCGGGGCCCAGAACCTGGCGGAGGAGGGCTACGAACGACGGCGGCGAAGGCGGGGGCCGAGGATCCCGTCGATGGGTACGGCGAGGTCGGGGAACGCGAGCGGCGCGAGCGTCTCCGATCGCCTGGCTCGGGACACCTCGCGGTAGCCTGCACGTGCGGGGTGACGAGAACCTCGACCGCCTCTCCCGGCAGGCCGACGACCCAGACCTCCGGAATCCGGGCCCTGGCATAGAGCGGCGCCTTGACTCCTCGGTCGAAGTCGAGCGACGAGTCTGCAACCTCGATGACCAGCTGGACGTTTCGGGCAGCAGGGAGGTGCGAGGAGTAGTCCCCCGGGTCGAGGATCGCCAGGTCGGGCCGCCCACGTACATGTTCCCGGTGCCGTCCACCGCCACGCCGCTGCGGTGGAAGAACCGCGCCGCACTGCCGGTGCCGTCCACGCTGCCAGATGGCCCCGCGAGGCAGGCCAAGGTCGTCACGACGCCGCCGGAGGTCACCGCGCGGGAAGGCGCTCGACGGCGCCCGGCGCGACCGTTTCGAGGCCGAGCTCGTCGTCGAGCGGCGCCGCGGCGACGGCG
The DNA here is from genome assembly GCA_016218905.1 of Deltaproteobacteria bacterium. Next base: position 894 of record JACRCS010000800.1, on the reverse strand, counting down.
AGCACCTCTCGGAGACCTGCCGCGCGGAGTTCGGCGTCCCGCCCGAGGAGCTCCCCCCCGTCGAGAGAACCGAAGGGGAGCCGGAGCCCGACGACGTGGCCCTCGCCGCGATGCAGGAGGAGGTCGTCCTGAAGACGATCGCCCTCGAGCGGCTCGGCCCCGTCAACCACGCGAAAACCCCTCGGCAGCGCCGGTGAGCGTGCGTTTCAGCTGAAGTGAGCGGGTGGCCACGCGGGCCTCCCGCTCACTCGATCCGGAACGACTTTCGCGCGCGGACGGTCAGGCCGGGCCGGCTCATCCGCAGGTCGATCCGGTGCCACGTCCGAGGGCGCTGGTCGGCCGGAGTGAAGGTGAGGAAGTACTGGTTCTCCAGCTCCGCCACGATTTCGCGGAAGGCTCCCGGGAGCCTCCGGTTCGTCGAGATGAACCAGGCGCGGCCCCCCGTCTCCTCCGCGAGCCGGTCGAGCCCCCTCAGGAGCGCCTTCACCTCGGCGACCCCCTGCGCGACCGCGAAGACGCTCGTCTCGTTCGTCCGCGCCAGGTCGATGACCTGGTCGATCGACATCCGGCTCTGGTTGTCCTCTCCGTCGGTGAAGAGGACGACCGCCCTTCTACCGCCCGCCTCGCGAAGCCCGCGGAGAGCCACGGCGGTCGCGTCGTAGAGCGCGGTCTCCCCGTTCACCCTTGCGGCCTCGAGCGCCTGCCGCGCCGCGGACCGGTCCGTCGAGAAGGGAGTGAAACCGACGACGTTCGACGCGAACGTGAGAACCGCCGCGCGGTCGCCCGGCTTCAGCGCGGCGAGGAACTCGAGCGCGGCCGCCCGCGCATCCCTCAGCTTCAGCGCCATGGAGGACGACACGTCGAGGGCGAGGACGACCGAGTGCCTGGAGTGGG
>JACRCS010000799.1 GCA_016218905.1 Deltaproteobacteria bacterium | reverse complement strand
GTCGAAGAGCTCGAGCCGCCGGCGAGCCGCCCGGACGAGCTCCTCGCCGAGCCGCCGCACGTCCGGGCTCGGCGAGCTCGCGAACTTCGCCGCCGTCTCCTGGGCCCGGAGGAACTCCTCCTGGCTCGCCAGGAGCTCGGGCGCGTAGATCGAGAGGATCGGCTGGCCGCGCCGGACGACCTGGCCCATGAAGCTGATGTGGAGCTTCTCCACCCAGCCGTCGATCTTCGTGTGCACGTGCCGCACCCGGGTCTCGTCCGGCACCACGATGCCGACCGTGCGCACCGACCGCGCCAGGCGTTCGCGCGTCGCCGCCGCCGTCTGCACGCCGGCGAGCGTGAGGGCCTCCTGGCCGACACGGATCGTCGCGAGGCCCGGGGGGCCTGCCGCGCCGGCTGCGGCCACCTCATCGGAGTACACGGGGACGTAGTCCATCCCCATCTCGTCCTTCATTGGGACGGGGGAGGTGATGCTCGGGTTCATGGGATTGCGGTAGTAGAGGATCTTGCGGGGACCCTTCTGCGCCGCCGGCTCCTCGGCAAAGAACTCCTCCGCCTCGTTCATCTGTTTGGCGGCCTCGGCCGGCGGGGGCGTCTCGGAGATCTTCGTAAGCTTCATGCCACAGATGGGGCACTCGCCGGGCTTGTCGGAGATGATCCACGGGTGCATCCCGCAGGTGTACTTCTCGCTCCTGCCCTCGGCGACCTTCTCCCGGCCGTGGGGGCCGAAGAGCCCGAGCCGGTAGCCCACGCCGCCGGCCACCGCGAGAAGGACGACCAGAACCGCAACGAACCGGCCGATCCGAACGCGTCGCTTCGGCTCCCGAGTCCCTGCGGGGATTTCGACGTCCTCGTTCATCGTAGCGACCCTCCCACGGCTTCCTCGAGCCCGGCTCGCGCGATGCCGGCGTCTGCCCGGGCCCGCGCGGTCGAGAGCCTCACGTTGAGCCATCCGGTGTAGGCTTCGATCACGTCGGCAAACATCACCTTCCCGGTGGAGTACCCGCGGTTGGAGGCCTCCAGGGCGGACTCGGTGAGCACGCGGACCCGGTCCTCGTAGAGCCCGCCCTCCCGCACCGCCTTGTCGAGCTTGAACCACGCTTGTCGAACGCCCAGCACCGTGGCGAGTTCCTCCATCTCCAGCTCCTTCCTCTGGGCCGCGAGTTTCTGTCGGGTCTCCCGGAGGTAGGCGTCCTCCAGGCCGAACCACGGCATCTTCGGCAGTCCCTCTCCCATGGAGGCCGAGGTCGTCGTGGGGAAGCTGGGGTCTCCGCCTCCGGCTTCGCCGCCCATGCCCCCAGCCTTGCCCACCCGGGAGATCTCGTTCGGGTCGCGCAGCGAGAGGCCGAGGCTGTAGGGCGGGTAGATCATCGTCTCCTGCATCTCGATCATCCGCTCCATCTTCCCCACCATCGCGCGCATCCGCCGCAGCTCCTGCCGCTTCTCGAGGGCGGCGCGGTTGAGGCCGTCCAGGGCCGGTACACCGCCGGCACCATGGTGGCGCGCCGGAAGTCCGATGGCGAAGTCCGGCGCCAGGGCGACGAGCTCCCGGATCTCGGACTCCATGTTCCCCTGCATTCGGCCCATCGTCACGAGCTCCTCGCGCGTCTTCTCCTGCTCGATGCCTACCCTGATCAGGTCCTGATAGCTCGTCTGCCCCGCCTCGTACCGAGAGGTCGTAGCCGAGCGGAGGTTCTCCATCAGATCGAGCATCCGGGTCATGCTCTCCCGGGCGTCGTGGGTGTAGAGGAGCTCCCAGTACGCCCTTCGCGCGCCCGTAACGGCTCTTCGGCGCGCAATCTCGAGCTCTTCCCACGCCGCCTTCACCTCCTGCTCCGCCACCTCGCCCTTGAGCGCGAGCACGCCGGGGAAAGGAAACCGGGCGGCGATGGCGCCGGGGTCCTCCCGCCCGCCCACGGCGCCCATGAGGCCTGCCGTGAAGGTCGAGTATCGGCGCAGGATCGTGTCGAGGTTCTCCACCTGGGCGTAGGCCTCCAGTGCCGCCCGGAACTCCCGCTCCTTCGTCTGTACCGCACGGTTGCGGAGCAGCGCGAGCACCTCCAGGTCCTCGAGCGCGAAGCCGGCCGAGAGCGCCCTCGCGGTCGCCTCCGGCGTCTCGGCTGCAGCCCGGAGCCGCTCCAGTCGGGCGGGCTCCGGCGTGAAGAACGCGGGCCGTTCGCGGGGGGTCTCCTCGAGCGCCCTCTGCCAAGCGGCCCTGGCAGCCTGGAGCTTCGCTCGCTGGGCCTCGAAGTCGTCGGCCGAAGCCTCGCCCGGGCGGCTCTCGTGCACCGGGGGGGTCAGGGCGGACCGGTAGAACGCCGGCGGCTCGTAGGCGTCGATCTCCCGCCGCAGGTCGCCGCGGCCCGCGAAGGCGACTGTGGCGAAGACCGCGGGGAGCACCGTGCCGATCAGCCGTGCGCGGTTGGTCTTCATCGCGCACCCTCCCCCCGCTGCTCGCCGCCGGCCGGGTCCGGGGGAGGCGACTCGGCCTTGCGGGTGAGGCTCTGACCGGCGAGGGCCTCGAGTCGCGCCAAGAACTTGCCTTGGTCGGCCTTGGCCCGGGCGAGCGAGAGCTGGAAGTTGTACCAGACCGCCTGGGCCTCCACGTAGTCGGCGAAGCTCCCCTGCCCTTCGCGATACCACGTCTCCGCGGTCTCCATGGCCTTGGCGGCCTGGGGGAGGAGATCGCCCCGGTAGAGTGCGACCAGTCGCTCGGAGTTTCGGAGCCGGAAGTAGCTCTCCCGGACCTGGGTCCGCGCGTCGTTCACCTCTGCCACCTTCATGGCCCGGGCGCTCTCGAGCTCCGCCCTCGCCTGGCCGACGCGGCCGGCGCGCTTGCCCGGCCAGAGGGGCAGCGTGAGCCCTGCCTGGATTCCGATCTGGTCCCGCTCCAGCTGACGCCCGACCGAGGCGCCGAGCTCCACCTCCGGCAGGTTCTCGTAGCGGGCGGTGGAGAGCATCGCCTCGGCGCGCTCCGACCGCGCCTGCGCGGCCTTGATCTCTTCGCGGTTGGCCTCGGCCATCCGGTAGATCTCGCCCAGCTCGAAGGCGAGCGGCTGCGCGTCGTGCGCGGCGAGCGGGCCGAGGGGGGCTTCGGGCGCGCGGCTGAGGAGCCCGTTGAGGCGCGCCTTCTCGGTCTGTTCGAGCTCCCGCAGGAGGAGCACGTCGTACTGGAGCTGCCCGGCCTGGGCCTGCGCCTTCGCCACGTCGTAGAGGAGGGCCCGGTTGCCCGCGTAGGCGCTCTCTGCGACCTTCCGGAGCTGGTCCAGGAGGTCCTTGTTCTGCGCGGCGATCCTCGTCGCCTCCGCGAGGTAGAGGAGCTCCTGGAAGCTCTCCCGGACCTGCACGACGACGTCCCGCACCGCCTTGTCGAGGTCGTACCGCGCCGCCCGCGCCTCCGCCCGCACGACCGCGCCCTCGGCGCCGAGCCTGCCCGGGAGCGGGATCATCTGGGAGAGCGTCACCTTCCAGTCGTCCGGGGTGCCCCGGAGCTCCTCGGTCATGAACATCCCCTCCACCATGATCCGGGGATCGGGGTGGCCGGTGGCGACCCGATACTTCTCCGCGGTCGCCTCCCACATGGCGTGGGCCGACCGGACCATGGGACTGGCCCGGTAGGCGTAGGCGACCAGGTCCCCCTGGCTGGGTCCGCTGACGAGCCGCGCCTCGAGCTCCTCCAGAGACGGCCCTTCGGCCGCCGCGGAGGAGAGCGCGGGCAGAAATACCGAAAAGGCGAGAAGGACCGCCGGAATCGTTCGCTTCATAGTACTCCTCGGACTTGGATCCACTCCCCGGTACACCCGTCGGCGCCAAGGTTATCCCAACCGCGGACGCTGACCAGAGCTCGGCGGACGCAAAGCAAGATAAATGCCAGCCCGGAAAACCGACGCGGGCGTGGAGACTGATCCGCCGGAGCTGGAGAATGTTCGGCAAGCAGTGTGGAATAGTCTGCAGCTGGGGGCAAGGGGGCACGCACGGACGAACAGGCACCTTCGGGCTTCGGATTCCGGGCTTCCATAATTCCCATGGTTCCCATACCTCTCATGATGGGATGTATGGGAATCCTGGGAACGATGGGATCCGAACTCCGGACTCCCGCTCCTCAGGCCAAGTTTCCCTTGATCGGCAGAGCATTGCGATCTATGTAGTCGATTTCTCGCGATCGGCGGCACACGGCCCTCTTCCGGAGCGCCCTTGACCTCTCTTCCGGACCTCCTCCAGTTCGCCTTCTCCGGCCTGACGAGCGGGGCCATCTATGCCCTGATCGCCCTGGGCTTCGGGGTAGTGCACGAGACGATGGGGATCGTGAACTTCGCCCAGGTCGACTTCGTCACCCTCGGCGGGATGTTCGCGTACACGGCCCTGCGGGCCGCCGGAGTCTCGATGCCCGTCGCCCTTCCGTTCGCCGTCGTGAGCGTGACGCTCGCGGGCGTGGCGCTGGAGCGGGTCATCCTCCGGCCGTCGCGGTCCCAGAACCCGATGGTGCTGATCTTCCTGACGATCGGGGCCTCCATCGGGCTGCGGGGAGGGATCAAGCTCCTCTGGGGGAAGAACCCGCTGGCCCTGCCGCCGCTGGCCGGCGAGGAGCCGCTCGCCCTCTTCGGGGCGACCGTCATGCCGCAGGCGCTCTGGATCCTCGCGCTGACCGCCGTCTCCGTGGCCGCGCTGGTGGCCTTCTTCCGCCGGACGCGAGCCGGGCTCGCCATGCGGGCCGTGGCCAACAACCCGCGGGCCGCCGCGGCCATGGGCCTGCGAGTCGGCGCGGTGAAGGCGGCGAGCTTCGGGCTCGCCGGGGCCATGGGAGGACTCGCCGGAGTGCTCGTCACCCCCATCTCGGCGCTCAGCTTCGACGTCGGCGTGCTCCTCGGCCTGAAGGGGTTCTCCGCCGCCATCCTCGGAGGGTTCGGGTCCTTCCCCGGAGCCGTCGTCGGAGGGCTCCTCCTCGGGCTCCTGGAGACGGCGGCAGCCGCCTTCATCAGCAGCGCCTACAAGGACGTGGTCGCCTTCGCGGTGCTCCTCCTCGTCCTCTTCCTCCGGCCCCAGGGCCTCCTCGGCAAGGAGGAGGCGTGATCACCCGGAGCCAGGCCGCGGGCCACTTCCTCCTGCGTCACCAGACCGGCCTGACCGTGGTCGCACTGGCCGCCCTCCTGGCGGTCCTTCCCGCCTTCATGCGCAACCCTTACACCCTCGGCCTCTCCTGCCTCATCGCGATCCACGTGATCGTCGTCCTCGGCTTGAACCTCTTCGTCGGGTACGCGGGCCAGATCTCCCTCGGGCACGCCGCCTTCTTCGGCCTCGGAGCTTACGGCTCGGCGATCTTCACGACGACCTACGGCCTGCCGGCGTGGCCCGTCATCGGGGGGGTCGCGGTCGTCGTCGCGCTCGTCGCGTGGGTGCTCGGGGTCCCCACCTTGCGCCTGCGGAGCCATTACCTGGCCATGGCCACGGTCGGCTTCAACATCGTAGTCTACACGGTGCTCATCCAATGGGACCGCGTCACCGGCGGCCCCAGCGGCCTCACCAGCATCCCGCCGCTCTCGATCGCGGGCTTCAGCTTCGCGAGCGACGCCCGCTTCCACTACCTCTCTTGGACCGTCGCCCTGGTGGCCTTCACCCTCTGCATCAACCTCGTCCGGTCGGGCATCGGGCGCGGCCTCGCGGCGCTCGCCGCGGATGAGGCTGCCGCGGCCTCCCTCGGCGTGGACGTACGCCGGGCCAAGGTGAGCGTCTTCGTCCTCTCGGCGGTCTTCGCGTCGATCGCCGGCAGCCTCTACGCCCACCACTTTCGGGTCGTGAGCCCCGACGCCTTCGGCATCTTCGCCTCCCTCGACCTGGTGACGATGGTCGTCGTCGGCGGGCTCGGCTCCATCTGGGGGACCCTCTTCGGCGTGAGCCTCCTCACCCTCATGCCCGAGTTCCTCGGCTTCTTCGAGGATTGGAAGGAGATCGTCCACGGTCTCATCCTGGTCGGCATCCTCCTCTTCCTGCCACAGGGGCTGGTGGCCGGGGTCTCGGACACCCTCCGGACCCGGGCGGCCCTGCGCCGGCTCCGGAAGGAGGCGGCGTGAGCCTCGGCGGCGTGCCCTCCAAGCACATCCTCGAGGTGAAGGGGCTCTCCAAGCGCTTCGGCGGGCTTCCGGCCCTCTCCGACGTCTCGTTCGAGGTGGAGAAAGGCAAGGTCACGGCCCTCATCGGCCCCAACGGCGCCGGGAAGACCACGGCCGTCAACTGCATCTCGGGGCTCCTCAGGGCCGACTCGGGGGCGGTCCTCTTCCGAGGCGAGGACATCGCAGGCCTGCCGGCGCACCGGATCGCCCGCCGCGGCCTCGCCCGGACCTTCCAGAACCTCAAGATCTTCCCGCGGCTCTCGGTGCTCGACAACGTCCTCTGCGGGCTCACCGTGCGCGCGGGGCGCTCGCTCCTGCTGGCGATGCTCCGGCTCCCGTCGCTCCGGCACCGGGAGCGGGGGCTGCGGCTCCGCGCGCTGGAGGCGCTGGATCACCTGGGGCTCGCGCAGCGCGCCGACCTGCCGGCCGGAGTGCTCCCCTACGGCGACTGGAAGAGGCTGGAGATGGCCCGGGCGTTCGTCTCGGAACCCGTGCTGATGCTCCTCGACGAGCCGGTCGCCGGGCTGAACTCGGAGGAGACGCACCAGGTGGCCGGGCTCATCCGCGCCATGCGGTTCGCGGGCCGCACGATGCTCCTCATCGAGCACGACATGGACCTCGTCATGGGGGTCTCGGATCACGTCGTCGTCATGGACGGCGGCAAGGTGATCGCCCGGGGCACGCCCAACGAGGTGAGGGAGAACCCGCGGGTCCTGGAGGCCTACCTCGGCCGGTCGAGCGTGATCGCATGAACACCCCCCTCCTGGCCGTCGAGGGCGTCACGCTCCACTACGGCGCCGCCCAGGCGCTCTTCGACGTGTCGCTCAGCGTCGGGCGCGGCGAGACCGTCGCGCTCGTCGGCGCCAACGGAGCCGGGAAGACGAGCCTCCTGAAGGCCATCGCCGGGCTGCTGCCCTCCTCCGGCGGCCGCGTCCTCTTCGGGGGCACGGATGCGACGCGGTGGTCGGCCCGCCGCCGGGTGCGCGCGGGGATGGCGCTCTCTCCCGAGGGGAGGGAGCTCTTCCCGGCCCTGACAGTCCGCGAGAACCTGGAGCTCGGCGCCATGGCCCACGGCATCGCGCCGGCCGAGCTCGCGCGCCGGCTCGAGGAGATCTACGGGCGCTTTCCGAGGCTGAAGGAGCGGCACGCCCAGACGGCG
>JACRCS010000804.1 GCA_016218905.1 Deltaproteobacteria bacterium | reverse complement strand
TTGAACGACCTCGTTCCGGTCGAAGAGCTGGAGCGTTTCACCTACGAGAAGGCGGCGGTGATCACGCGCAACAGCCCGATGTCGATCTCGGCGATCAAGGAGCAGATTCGCCTCCTCTCGATGGCCCACCCGCTCACGCCGAACATGTTCGAGCTGATCCAGGGGCTTCGCCGCCGGGTCTACGACAGCCGTGACTACCGGGAGGGAATCCAGTCCTTCTTCGAGAAGCGCCCGCCCGAGTTCACGGGGGAGTAGGTGGCGGGTTCGCCGCAGGACCAGGCCGGTTTCGCTACGATCCGCACGATGACGCGCCCCGAGCAGCTCGACCGTCTCGAAGAGGCGCTCGGATACCGGTTTCTCGACCGAACGCTTCTCGACCGGGCGCTCACGCACTCATCGTATGCGAACGAGGCGCCGAAGTCGGAAGCGGTGAGGGACAACGAGACGCTCGAGTTTCTCGGCGACAGCATCCTCGGGTTCCTGGTCGCCGAGATGCTCTTCGAGGCGTTTCCGGGGTTCCGCGAGGGGCAGCTTTCGAAGGCGCGGTCTCACCTCGTGTCGGAGCCGAGCTTCGCGCGGCTCGCCCGGGATCTGGGAATTGGCGATGCCCTGCTCCTGGCGCCCGGAGAGTGCCGGTCGGGAGGGCGTGTGAGAGAGTCGCTCCTGGCCGACGCTTTCGAGGCGGTCTTCGCGGCGATCACGCTCGATGCCGGGCTCGGTGCCGCGCGGGGGGTCGCGCGAGGACTCTTCGAGGGGCTCGTCTCGGACCTGGATCCCGGAGAGCTGTCGTTCCACGACTACAAGACGGCGCTGCAGGAGCTTGCGCAGGGGGAAGGAAAGCCGCTTCCGGCTTATCGGCTCCTCTCGGAGAGGGGACCCGACCACCTGAAAGAGTTCGTCTTCGAGGTGGTCTACGACGAGCAGCTTTCGGCGACGGGGACCGGGGCGACGAAGAAGGAAGCCCAGAGGCAGGCGGCGAAGGCGGCGCTGGCGGTCAAGCTGGGGCGCGCGAAGCCAGCTTGAAGGCGGCCCGGGGAGCGCCGCGCGGCGCTCCCCGGGGGATCATCTCGGGAAACGCGAGAGGAACGCCGCCGGCTTCTCGAACTGGACGACGCGGGGCTTGGATTCCTTGCCGTCCGGGCCGAGGAAGATCAGCGTCGGAACGCCCTGGATGTTCCACTTCGTCCGGAGCGCGGAGACCTCGGGCGTACCGCTCTTCGTCAGGTCGGCCTTGAGGAGGACCCAGCCCTCGAGCTCCTTCCTGACGCCGGCGTCGGTGAAGGTGAACTTCTCGAGCTCCTTGCAGGGGAGGCACCAGTCCGCGAAGAAGTCGATGACGACCGGCTTGCCGGCCGCGGCCGCCTCCGCGAGGGCGGCATCGGAGTAGGGAGTGAAGGCGAGCCCCTCGCCCTTCTTCGACGGCAACAGGAAGGGGATCGCGGCGGCGAGAAGCCCTATGCCGATGGCGGCCTTCAGCCCTCGGAACCAGCCGAGCGAGGAACCCGACTTCTCGAAGAAGAGGAACCAGACACCCCCGGCGATGAGCGGAATCGCGACCGCGAAATCGAAGACGCGCTCGGGAAGGAGCGGGCGGAGGAACCAGGCGGCGAGGGCGACGAGGAGAAACCCGAAGACCTTGCGGACGGCGATCATCCACTCGCCCGACCGCGGCATCGCCTTCAGGCTGCCGGAGACGGTGCCGAGCACGAGATAGGGGAGACCGAGGCCCATGGCGAGCGTGAAGAAGAGGCCGAAGCCGAGAGCGGCCGAGCCCTGCTGCGCGACGTAGGTCAGGAGCGAGAGGACGAAGGGCCCGATGCAGGGCGCCGCGACGAAGCCGACGAAGAGCCCCATGGTCGCCGCGCCGACGACGCCGGCCTTGCTCCCGGTCCGGTCGGTGATGAAGTGCGGGGCCTGGATCTCGTAGAGCCCGAACATGGAGAGGGCGAGAGCGAGGACGACGAGGGCGATGACGACGAGGACGGCGGGCTTCTGGAGCCAGGAGCCGAAAAGAGAGCCGGAGAGCGCCGCGAAGACGCCGAGCGCCGAGTAGGTGACGCTCATCCCGAGGACGTACGCGAGAGCCAGGCCGAAGGTTCGGCTCGTCTTCCCTTCGCTCTGCTTCGAGAAGAATCCGACCGTGATCGGGATGAGCGGGTAGACGCAGGGCGTCAGGTTGAGTGCGAGACCGGCGAGAAAGACGAGGCCCAGGATCGCGGGGAGCGACCGCCCGGCGAACGGACCGGAGTCGGCCGGCGGCGCGGGCGCTGTTCCGGCGGACACCTCGGCGTTGCCCTCAGCGCCGCGGGCTCCGGCGAGCGGGAAGAGAGCGGCGTTCGCCGCGGCGACGGCAGTGCCTGCCGGGGCGACGTCGATGGCGAGGGTCGCCTCGACCTGGGCGGGGGCGAGGCACTGAGCGTCATTGCAGGGCTGGAAATCGAGGGTGGCGCCCAGGGTCCTCGGGCCCGCGGCCGCGGTGGGGTCGGTCTTCCCTTCGACCACGATGACGGTCTCGCCTTCGTAGAGGGCGAGCGGCTTGTCAGAGAAGGGGAGCTTCTTCTCGTGGTGGGCCGGGTAGGCGGGGGGGCCAAACGAGAGTCCATCGGCCGGACCGAGGGCCGCGATGGTGGGGATCAGGTAGTCCTCGGCGGGGGTGTTCGAGTTGACGTGCCACCCCGGCGCGATCGTGGCGACGACGGCGAGCCGGAACGGCTCTCCCGCAACGAGCTTCTCCGCGCCGGCGGCGAGGCGAAGGGTGACGACTCGAGATCCGGGATCCTGTGCCGCCAGGGGTTGCGCGACGAGGAGCAGAAACGCGGAGGCTGCGGCGAGTCG
>JACRCS010000803.1 GCA_016218905.1 Deltaproteobacteria bacterium | reverse complement strand
GGTCGTCGTCAACTGCTTCGGCGACGGTACGTCCAACCGCGGGACCTTCCACGAGGCGGCGCTCATGGCCGCCAACTGGAAGCTCCCGATCGTCTTCGTCTGCGAGAACAACGGGATCGGGATGTTCGTGCCCATCGCCGAGGCGCACCCCACCGAGGACATCGCCGACCTGGCCCACGGTTACGGCATGCCGGGGGTCGTGGTCGACGGGCAGGACGTGGTGGCGGTCGCGGAGGCGGTCGGCGAAGCGGTCGACCGGGCCCGGACGGGAAAGGGACCTTCCTTCGTCGAGTGCAAGACGCTGCGGATCTGCCCCCACGCCTTGGGGATTCCGGACTTCGTGGGTGCCTGCGTGCGGACGGAGGCCGAGGTCGACGAGCTCCGAAAGCGCGACCCCGTGAAGCTCTTCCGGGAGCGGCTCCTGGCCGGCGGCGTCTTGACCCCGGCGGACGTGGAGCGGATCGACCGGGAGGCGTCGGCCGAGGTGGAGGCGGCCGAACGCTTTGCCGACGAGAGCCCTCTTCCGGACCCGGCGACGATGAAGCAGGCGCTCTACGCCCCGGGAGGAGTCCGATGAGAGAGATCTCCTACGCGCAGGCAATCAACGAGGCCCTGGCCGAAGAGATGGCCCGGGACGAGAAGGTCTTCCTGCTCGGCGAGAGCATCCGCGCGGGCGGCTTCGGGCTCACGTCGGGCCTCGTCCAGGTGTTCGGCCCGGAGCGGGTCCTGGACACGCCCATCTGCGAGACCGCCATCGCGGGCGCCGGCGTCGGCGCCTCGATGGCCGGCTACCGGCCCGTGATCGACCTGCTCTTCGCGGACTTCCTTCACATCGCGGGCGACGAGGTCCTGCTCAAGGCCGGTCAGTGGCGCTTCGTGCACGGAGGCAGGGTGCAGCTCCCGGTCGTCTTCTTCGCGGGCGTCGGTGGAGGGATGCAGCTCGGGAGCGAACACTCCCAGACCCCGGCGTCCCTGGTCCTCCGGAGCCCGGGACTGAAGCTCGCGCTCCCCTCGGATCCGCACGACGCCAAGGGGCTCCTGAAGACCGCGATCCGCGATGACAACCCCGTCTGCTTCTTCTGGCACAAGGCGCTCCTGAAGATGACCGGCCCCGTCCCCGACGGGGAGTACACGGTCCCCTTCGGCGTTGCGTGCGTGCGGCGCGAGGGGACGGACGTGACCGTCGTCGGCGCGTCGAACATGGTCAACCTGGCGCTCGCCGTCGCCGAGGAGCTGAAGGACCGCGTGAGCGTGGAGGTGATCGATCCCCGCACGCTCGAGCCCCTCGACCTGGAGACGATCTGTGCGTCGGTCCGCAAGACCGGGAGGCTCGTCGTGGTGGACGAGGACCGGAAACGGTGCGGCTTTGCGGCGGAGCTCGCGGCCCAGGTCATGGAGCGGGAGTTCCACTCCCTCGACGCCCCGGTGCAACGGGTCGCCGCGGAGAACCTCCCCATCGCCGGCGGCCACATGGAAGCCCACGTCCTGCCGCAGCCGGAACAGATCAGGCGGGCCATCGAGGCGGTCCTGGCGTGAGCCGGGAGACGAAAAGGAGCGCAGATGGAAATCCCAACGCGTGGCTGCCGCCGATCGGCTCCTCGCCCACCTCTAGGGAGAGGTGCGATGGATAGAGCGAGCGACGCCGCGGACAGGCTCGACGTGCTCGACCTCGTCCACCGCTACTTCCGGTGCCTGGACGCCCGGGACCGGGCGGGGCTCGCGGCGTGCGTCACCGAGGACGTGGAGGCGAGCCACACCCTCGCGGGGGCGCAGCGCGGGGCGGAGGCCTTCCTGAACCTGGCACTGGCGGAGTTGCCGGGACTCGTGTGCTTCCAGCACTACTGCACGAACGAAGAGGTGACCGTGGAAGGCGACGGGGCCCGGTGCCGCTCGTACATCTACGCCCAGCACTCGGTCCGGACGGACAGCGGCCCGGCGCTCCTCGCGGGAGGAGGGCGCTACGTCCACGAGTGCGTGCGCGGGGCGGAGGGCTGGAGGATCGCCAGGATCTCGGTGGACGTGACCTGGCTCGCACCCGGGCTGGAGGCCGTGTACGGGCCGCCGCCGGCGAAACCCTGAGAGGAGGGAGAGATGCCGACCTGCACGATCAACGGCGTCGAGTTGACGTACAAGCTCGCCGGACCGCCCGAGGCCGACGTGTTGGTGATGCTCCACGGGTGGACTGCGAACCACACCCTCTTCGAGTTCGAGGGCTTCGACGAGGCCCTGGCGCGGGAACTCCGGGTGCTCACCTACGATCAGAGGGGGCACGGGGACTCCGGCAAGCCGGAGGACGGTTACGGTCTGGAGGAGTTCACGACCGATCTGAAGGGCCTGCTGGAGAACCTGGCGGTCCGCCGGAAGGCGATCGTGCTCGGCCAGTCCATGGGGGGCTACATCGCCGCGGGCTTCGCCGCCCGCTACCCCGAGGCCACCAAGGGGCTCATCCTGATGAACACGACCCTGAACCTCGTGGACAGCGAGGAAGCGGCCCAGGGCTGGCAGGCGGTGATCGAAGGCCAGAAGGTCGACCGGGAAGGCACCATGAAGCAGGTCATCCGCGGGATGTTCCGCAATCCCCCGGACCCAGCGCTGGTCGACGCCCAGTACGCCATGTCCGCGAAGACGCCGCTCCCCATCGCCATCCGGGTCTTCGAGAGCCTCTTCACGCCCGGGCTCCGGGACGAGTTCCGGAGGATCGCGGTGCCGACGCTCATCATCCACGGAGAGCACGACGTCATTCCGCTCCACCAGGCGGAAGCGACCCATCGTGTCATCCCCGGCTCGAAGCTCGTAGTGATGGAGGAGTGCGGACACCTGCCTTCGCTGGAGATGCCGGAGCGGACCCAGCGGTTGGTGCTCGACTTCGCGGCGTCGCTGTAAGGGGTGTCCATGTTCGTTGCGGGTATAGACGTCGGATCGGTGGCGGCGAAGATGCTCATCCTGCGGGAGGATGCGAGCGTCGCGAGCTACGTCGTCGCGGACACGAACCCCGACGTGGACGGACTGACGAGGGGGCTCCTCGCCCGGGCGGTGGAAGAAGCGAACCTGAGGCCGGAGGAGATCGTCTACACCGTCGGGACCGGCTACGGCCGGCAGGTCGTTCCCTTCGCCCAGGAGAACCTCACCGAGATCATGTGCCATGCGAAGGGCGTCCACAGCCTCCTGCCGGCGGCGCGCACGATCATCGACATCGGGGGGCAGGACACGAAGGTCATCCGGGTCAACGAGACCGGCCGGATCGTGAACTTCACGATGAACACCCGGTGCGCGGCCGGAACGGGCCGCTTCACCGAGGTAATGGCCCGCGCCCTGGGGATCGGGTTCGAGCAGTGGGGCGAGGTGGTCGCGTCGGCCAAAGCGCGGACCAAGATCAGCAACATCTGCACCGTCTTCGCCGAGAGCGAGGTCATCTCGAAGATCATGCAGAAGGTTCCCTTGAACGAGATCCTCGCGGGCGTCTGCGAGTCCATCGCGACCCGGGTCTACGAGAGCGTCCAAAGGGCCGGCGGGGTGGAGCCGGAGGTGGCCTTCACGGGCGGGGTGGCGAACAACCTCGGGGTCCGGCAACTCCTGGCGGAAGTGGTGGGCAGGGAGCTCCTGATTCCCGACGCGCCGCAGAGCACCGGCGCCCTCGGCGCTGCACGGATCGCTCTGGAGAAGGCGATGAAGGCGCGGTTGAACCCTCCTCCACTAGGGGAGGCCCCCCGGCCCGCAGCGAGCGAGAAGGAGGCGTAAGATGCCCGGAGGTCAGCCGTTCAAGGGGGAGAGGACCAAGAAGTCCCTCCAGTCGACGTACATCGCGCTGGAGAAGCAGCGCCATCACTTCGCCGAGTGCAGGGACCGCCTCGCGCACGGGGAGCCGGTGATCCTGAGCGTCGTCGGCATCCCCAACGAGATCCTCTTCGCCATGGATATCCCCGCGATCTACACGCCGAACCTCTCGGCGCTGATCTCGGCCAAGCAGATGTCTCCCCACTATCTCGACCTCCTCAACGCCAAGGGCTACTTCCGGGACCTCTGCCGCTACTGCTCGCTGCCGCTGGCCTACTTCTGGGAGAACGAGAACCCGGAAGACGGACCTTACGGAGGAGTCCCGAGGCCGTCGGCCGTCATCGTGGAGGTGGAAGACGACCCGATCATCCGCATCCACGAGCAGATGGCGAAACGGCTGGGCGTGCCGCTCTACCTGTGGGACCACACGATGCCCAGCTCGCCCCCGCC
>JACRCS010000812.1 GCA_016218905.1 Deltaproteobacteria bacterium | reverse complement strand
TGATCCGCGCGCCCATGATCGCCATGGACGCCCCCCCGAGGGCCACCGCGCCGTCCACCTCCCCCAGGGAAAGGAGCTCAAGGAGCTTAACCTTCGCGCCCTGGATCACGACGTCCGACTTGGGCGCGCGATCGCGGGACGCGTCGAAGGCCGCGAGGTCCCCGCCGGCGAGCCGGACGAGCTCCCCGGTCCCGACGTCGGCCGGAACCTCGGATCTGCCGCCGAGCGAGAGATCGACCAGGATCGGCCGGTGACCCCGCGCCGCGATCCGCTGCCGCAGGAGGGCGAGCTGCTCGCCCTTCGTGTCGAGGGTGCCGAGGACGACGATGTTCTTTCGCAAGGGCTTCTCCTGACCTGTCCGACGCGTCTGACGTTTTCTAGGCCACGAGCCTCGCCACCGCGGCTGCCGCCGCGATCGCGGCGACCTTCGCCTTGGCCGCTGAGGCCTTCGGAAGCTTCGGGGCGAGCGGGGTCTCCGCCTCGGCGAGGGCTTCCATGGCCGGGAGCAGTCCGGTCTCGGTCTCGATGAAGTGCGTGTCGAGCTCTCCCCGGACGAAGCGCGGGTTGGCCAGGACCGCCTTGTGGAAGTCCACGTTGTTCTTGCTCCCGGTGAGCACGTACTCGTAGAGCGCCCGCCTCATCCGCGCGATCGCCTCGGCCCGGTCCCGGCCCCACACCACGAGCTTGGCGATCATGGAGTCGTAGAAGGGCGGGATCGTGTAGCCGGCGTACACGCCCGAATCCACCCGTACGCCGATGCCGCCCGGGGCGAAGTAGTCCTGGAGCTTCCCGGGTGCGGGTGCGAAGTTGGCCGCAGGGTCTTCGGCGTTGATCCGGCATTCGATGGCCCACCCGTTCATCCGGACGTCCTTCTGCCGGACGCTCAGCGGGTGGCCCGCCGCGATTCGGATCTGCTCCTTCACGATATCGAGGCCTGTGACCATCTCGGTGACGGGGTGCTCCACCTGGACCCGGGTGTTCATTTCCATGAAGTAGAACTTGCCTTCCGAGAAGAGGAACTCGAGCGTCCCCGCGCCCTCGTAGCGGAGCGCCCGGGCTGCAGTCACCGCCGCCTCGCCCATCTGCCTGCGCAGCCTGGGAGTGAGCGCGGGCGACGGCGCCTCCTCGATCACCTTCTGGTGCCGGCGTTGGATGCTGCACTCCCGCTCGCCGAGGTGGATCACGTTGCCGTGGGCGTCGCCGAGCACCTGGATCTCGACGTGCCGAGGGTGCCCGATGTACTTCTCGATGTAGACGTCCGCGAGGCCGAAGGTCGCCCGGGCGATGGTCTGGGACGTCTCGATCGCCTTCTGGAGCTCCCCCTCGTCGTGGACAATCGTCATGCCGATCCCGCCGCCACCGCCCGAGGGCTTGATGATGACCGGATAGCCGATCTCCCGGGCGATCCGTCGGGCGTGACCGAGGTCGCCCACGGCCTCGTCGGTGCCGGGCACCACGGGCACGCCCGCGTTGCGCATCACCTTGCGGGCCGCCACCTTGCTGCCCATGAGCTCGAGCACCCGGCTCGAGGGCCCGATGAACTTGATCCCCGCCTCGGCGCAAGCGTCGGCGAAGGCCGGGTTCTCGGCCAGGAACCCGTACCCGGGGTGGATCGCGTCGGCGCCGGACTCGCGCGCTGCTCCGATCAGCCTGCCGACGTCCAGGTAGCTCCGCGAGGCCGGGGGCGGGCCGATGGGGAACGCCTCGTCGGCGTACCGGGCGAAGAGCGCTTCGGCGTCGGCCTCCGAGTACACGGCCACCGACGGGATGCCGAGCTCCCGGCAGGCGCGCATCACTCGAACGGCGATCTCGCCGCGGTTGGCGATCAGGATCTTCTTCATGGGAGCCCCACCACCATCAGGAGGTCCTCGGGATCGACCATGTCGCCGTCCGAGACGCAGATCTCCTCGACCACGCCGCCGTGGGGAGCCCCCACCTCGCGCAGCATCTTCATGGCCTCGATGGTGGCGAGCACGTCGCCCTTGGTCACCTTGTCGCCGACGTTCGCCTTGATGGAGACGACCATGCCGCCCATCCCCGACACCACTCCGCCGGCCGGCACGGCTCTGCGCTTCTTGGGCGCACCGGCGTCAGGCCCCTCGGCCGCCTGGACCTCGCCGGACGGGCTGATCTTCACCGCGAAGACCTCGCCGTCGACCTCCACGTCGAACGCCATGGGGAAGCCGTTGAGGGGAACGGCCGGTGACGCGGCCTTGGCCGCGGGCAGGACGGCCGGCATCTTGGGCTTGGGGGCCTGGGTTCCCCGACCGGGGATGAGGATCTTGAGCAGGAGCTCGTCGTCCGAGAGCTCCTGCCCGAGCTCGCGGCGCAGCTCCTCGATGGGCCGGTACCGGCCCTGGGGCTGCCTGCCCTTGAGCTTCCGGGCCTCGGGAAGGCCGAGGATCCGGTCGACCACGTTCGGGTCCAGGGGACCCGCCGCCTCGCCGTAGAACCCCATCACGTACTTGATCACGGTGTCGGGTACCCGCTTGTACCGCTCGCCCGACACGACGTTCTCCACCGCCTGGACGCCGACGATCTGGGAGAAGGGGGTGGCCATGACCGGGTACCCGAGCTCCCTGCGCACCGACACGACCTCGGCGAGCACCTCCTCGAGCCGGTCGAGCATGCCGAGCTCTTTGAGTTGCCGCGTGAGATTCGTCATCATGCCGCCGGGGACCTGGTGCTCGTAGTGGAACAGGTCGTACTCTTCGGGCGTCCCGATCGGGAAGCCCCTCTCGAGGGCGATGCTTCGAAAGTGGCCGGAGACCGCTTCCAGGGCCTTCTCGTCCAGGTCCGCCGAGTAGCCCAGGCGCTTGGCGTTCCGGAGGATGCTCTCGGTCGACGGTAGGGAGGTGCCGTTTGCGAGCGGCGCCACGGCCGTGTGCACCGTGTCGACACCCATCCGGATGGCCTCCAGGTAGCACAGGGGAGCCAGGCCGGAGTTGCAGTGCATGTGGAACTCGAGCGGAATCCCCCCGCAGTGCTGCTGTATCGTGGCCAGGAAGGTCCTCGTCTTCTCGGGCGTGAGCACGCCGCTCGCGTCCTCGATCATGATGGCGTCGACGACGTCCTTCGTCTCGGCGATCAGCCGGGCCTTCTTCGCCCAGTGCGCCTCGTCGTGGACGGGACTCGCCGCGTACATGAGCGAGGTGACGACCTCGGCCCCCTCCTCCTTCGCCACCCGCGCGAAGTAGGCAAACCGCTCCATGTCGGCCTGGTAGTCGCAGATCCAGAAGCTGTTGATGCCGTGGGCCACCGAGCGCCGGATCCACAGGGCGATGGCGTCACGCGGGGTGTCGACGTCGAAGGAGGCGAGGCTCGCCGTCATGTAAGAGCCTCGCAGCTTCGTGCCCGGCATCGCCTTGGCGAGGAGCCGGATCCGCTCCCAGGGGTCCTCGCCGTAGTAACGGGACTGCACCACGAACCCGTTGCTCCCCACCGTGGTCACGGCTTTGTAGCCGACGTCGCTCATGGTCGACGCGATAGGGGTGATCATGTCCGTGCTCATCAGGAACCCCCAGAGACTCTGCTGGGCGTCCCGGATGGTTTGGTCGACGAATTTGATGGTCTTGCCCATGGGAGACAATCCTCCGCTCAATCTGGACGGTGAACTCAACCCTTGAAGCCGTCCCAGTACACCATCTCCTCGAACTTCTTCCGCTTTGCGTCGTGCCGGGAGACGTCCGGCTCCACGGCCGCGTATCCCAAGGGGACGATCGCGATCGGCTCCAGGTCGGGAGGGAGGTTCAGGACGGCCGCGCACTGGGCCGCGGCGAAGTTGCACACGCAGCAAGTCGCGAGACCGATCTCCGTCGCGGCCAACATCATCTGTGCGATCGCGATGCCGGCGTCGATGTCGCAGTGGTCCTTCCCGTCCTCGCGCTTCCACGACTGGCCGTGGTCGCCGCACACCACGAGGAGCACGGGAACCTCACCGAGCCACTCCCGGTCGTAAAGGGCGTCCACTCGTTTGCGCAGCTCCCCGTCCCGAAGGACGATCAGCCTGAGGGGTTGTTTGTTGTGGGCCGTGGGAGCGACCCTGGCGAGTTCGAGAATGCGCGCAATCTTCTGCTCTTCTACGGGCGTGTCGCTGTACTTGCGCGCCGAAAACCTGCGCTTTGCTAGCGTCAGAAAATCCATGACCGAACCTTTCACACGCTGAGGAACCGGGCCATCTTGTCAATCAGGTAGTCGATCTCGGCGCCCTGCTTCCGCGGGACGTACTTCGCGGGCCTCGCCTGGACCCAGAAGAGGTTCTCGGGGAAGGCGAGATCCCGATCCACGACCCACTCCATGTCCTGGGGCACCCCGAAGTGGGACTCCACGCCACGGGCAACCCGGACGATCTCGTGGACCTCGTGGTCCTCCAGGCACGGTACCTCCTGGAGCTCCGGAGGCACCTCGACCTTCATCGTGCCCCTGCCGTTCGGGACCACGTAGCGGGTCTTCCGGGAGATGCTCTTCTCGATCTCGTAGGTCGCTTTGTGCACGACGAAACTGTCCGGGGTGATTTCGCCGCTGACGACGCTTTCCCCGAGGCCCCAGTTTCCCTCGACGACCGCCCGCTCCAGGTCCGCGCTGCTCGGCAGGAGCGTGAGCACCACCCCGGCGCTCTTGGCGTTCACCATTTTGAGCACCGCGACCCCGATGGGCGCCTTGTGCACGGGCATGCCCTTCTCGAGGCGGAAGGCGATGGCCCGGGTGTTGAAGGTGCTCTCCCAAACTTCGACGACCCGCCGGATCACGTCCTTTTCGCCGCGGACGTGGAGATACGTCTCCATCTGCCCCGGCATGCTCACCGCACCGCTCGAGCGGACCGCGACCGCCACCTCCGGAATCCCGCACCGGTTAGAGAGGGCCGCGTAGTTCTTCGCGACCTCCTCGGCCATCGCGTCCGGCATGGGGGTCTCCCGGATCATCTGCTGGACTGTCCGGCTCGCCTCCATCTGTCTGGCGACGCTCCCCCGGAGCTCCGGACCGAAGGCGTCGAAGTAGGCGGCGATCCTCTCGCCGAGCCCGGTCAGGGCCATGTACTTCTGGTAGCCGTCGGCGGAGATCGCGAACCCGGGCGGCACGCGCATGCCGAGCTTCGTCATCTCCCCCAGGTTCGCGCATTTCTTACCGACGAGATCGTTGTGCTCCTGGCCGAGTTCCTCGAGCCAGTAGATCCACTTGGCATTCATTGCTTCCCTCTTCGCGCTCGTGCAGGCCTGAGAGCGGACCGACCGGACTCGACCGATCGGTCCGTTCCAACTCAGTGACTCGGCTCCTTATCGAGGATGTAGAGCACGCCCATGTTCGCGTCGATCCGGATCCGCTGCCCGGTCTTGATCACCTGGGTCCCGGTGAAGACGTTCATGAGCACGGGGATGCCGTACTCGCGGCCGACGATCGCCGCGTGGGAGAGCGAGGCGCCCCGGTCGACGACCACGCCCGCGATGAACGAGAAGACGGGGGTCCAGCTCGGGGAGGTCGCGGCCGCGACGAGGATCTCGCCGGGCTGGACCTCGGAGAGCTGCTCTTCCTGGAGCACGACCCGCGCGATCCCCTCGGCTACGCCGGGCGAGCCGCAGGTGCCGTGGAGGTCCGCCTTCAACTCCGGCCGCACGACCGGCATGGAGCCGACGACCACCTTGAGGAAGATGGGGTCGTTCGACTTCATGATCTCGCCCATGGCCTGGTTCAGGTCGTAGCCATCTTTGAAGATGAAGGGCGGGTTCGGCTCCTTGCACCACTCCTGCCACTCTGCCTTGCGCTTCTGCGCGATGGGGCGCAGGTCGTAGTGGGCCGGGGAGAGGAGGACGCGCCGGACGTCCTCGGGAATCAGGTAGAAGATGTCCTCGGGCGCGTCGATGGTGCCCGCGTGGGTCAGCCGGCGGCCGATGCCGAGGACGGAGCGGCGGATCATGGCGTGGCAGTAGAGGTCGAGGTAGTGGTCGTGCTCTTCGCTGAAGATGCCCGACTTCTGGGCGAGGCGCAGGAGGGTCGTGAACCACGGTTTCTGCTCGGGCGAGATCTTCGCAAGCACCTCGGCCTCGGCCTCGAGCCGCTCCTTCGTGAGCTTCGCGCGCTCCTCCTCCAGGTTGAAGCCGCCCCCCTTCACCAGGAACTGCTTGACGTTGACGAGCGGGGGCGTGGGGTCCTCGATCCAGGTGGGGAGGTTGATCTCGGCGATCCTCTGGGTCTTCCAGCCGTCCTCGTCCAGGAACTCGTAGAACTCGGCCAGGAACTCGCGCCCCTTCGGGTCGGCCTTGAGCGCCGGATGGATCTCCTTCGCCTCGTTTCCGAGGAAGATCTGGGCGATTCCCATCGCCTTGGCCTTCTGGGAGAACTCCCAGATCCGCTTGTCGACCTGGAGGATCTTGTTGTCGAAGCCCGCGATGAGCTTGTGGAAGGTAGGGTGGGTGTCGTCGATCCCGATGAGCTCCCGGCACATGTTCTCGAAGAGGACGTACGAGCAGAACGTGCCGTACATCATGTACATGTGAACTTCCCACATGCGGCGGGTGACGTCGACCGTCTGCTCGAAGTTCTCGAGGAGCTCGATATTCGAGGCCTTGTCGAGGTCGAGCTTCTTCAGGCCCTCGTAGTGGCCGAGCATCTCCCGGATGAACCCTTGCCACAGGCCGTCCCAGTCGGTGACGAAGGGCCGGATCGCGTCGCGGAAGCGCTTCTCGCGCTCGGCCTTCTCCTCGTCGGATTTGACCGGGAGGAGCGCGATGTAGTCCCCGCCGCGCATATTCCGCATGTCGAGCCCCTTGGCGGTCGGGAGCGAGATCTTCTCGGGCCCGTACTGGAGCCCGTGGCGGCAGAAGTTGTTCCAGAACCAACTGAACATCGGGGTCATGGGCGGCACGGAGTGGGTGCCGTCGAGGAACCAGGCGGGTGCTACCGCGAGGTCGGTCTCGGGGTCAAAATCCAAGCCGGGGACTGTGCCATCCATTCTCATCAGCCGTCTCCTTCGTCCTGGGGGGCTCGCCGGCAGACCGGCGGCTTGGTGAGGTGACTAGACACCTCCCGATCCGGATACCGGGTGCGGAATGCTCGCTCCGGTCAATGCATGTACCTTCCCCCGTCCACGACGAGGGTCTGCCCGGTGATGAAGTTCGACTCGTCGCTCGCGAAGAAGACGACCGCCCCCACCAGGTCTCCCGGCTGCTCGAGCCGGGCGAGCGGCGTCTTGGAGGTGTCGTAGGTCTTCACGTCTCCGATCGTCCGCGCAGCCGGGGTGTCGGTGTAGCCTGGCGCGATGGCGTTCACGCAGATGTTGAACTCTCCGAGCTCCGCCGCGAGGCTCTTCGTGAAGGTGAGGAGCCCGCCCTTGGAGGTGACGTAGTGGATCATGCCTCTGGAGCCCGTGAGCGCCGTCTCCGAGGAGAGGACGATGATCTTTCCGCTGTTTTGTGCTTTCATTTGCGGAACCACGGCCCGGGTGGCCAGGAACGGCCCCTTCAGGTTGACCGTGATCACCCGCTCGAACTCCTCCACCGGCGTCTCCAGGATGCCGTCCCTGGTGATTCCACCCACGATGGCGGCGTTGTTGACGAGGACGTCGATCCGGCCAAACCTGCGGACCGCCTCCTCGGCCATCCGTCTCATGTCCGCCTCGCTCGTCACATCCGCCTCGATGGTGAGGCCTCCCAGGGCTTCGATGTCGGTCTTTGCCTTCTGCGCGTCCTCGGTGTCGAACCGGTGCGCGGCCATCACGACCTTCGCCCCCTCGCGCGCGAGCCCGAAGCAGAACTCCCTGCCGAGGCCCTTGGCGCCTCCGGTGACGATCGCGACCTTCGAGTTCAGCCTTCCCATTAGGGTTCTCCTCGGAGGCGTAGGTACTGCGCGTTATGGGAGTTATGGGAATCATGGGAGTTATGGGAGCATGGGTCTCATAAGTCCCATAAGTCCCATAGGTCCCATAACTGACGGCCCACCTACACTCGGCTAATACGCCCTCGTCTCCCACGGCCGATAAGAGAGCCCGTAGTCCTTGGCGATGGCCTTGTAGCAGTTGTAGCCGCTGCCGCGGCCGATGCCGTGGCCGTTGTGGGCGGCCGATGAGCAGAGGTAATAGTCCTTGACGGGCATCCGATAGTTATTGATCTCCCGGAAGGGTTTCAGCCTGCCGAGCCGGCCGGCGTCCATGTCGAGCCCGCCCCAGCCGCCGCCCCGGTTGCACGGGTTGCGGTTACGGATGTCGTCCGGCGTCGAGATGTGGGCCTCGATGAAGTTGTCCATCGTGACGTTGGGCGCATACTTGCCCCACTCCTCGACCATCTTCTTTGCCACCCGCCGCTTGATCCCGAGCCACTCGCGCTCCGAGAACCGGCTCACGTGACAGGAGAACTCCTCGACCATGGCGGCGAACCGCCCCGTGGGCGCCCGGGTCGGGTCCCACTGGCTGTCGGGGGAGACCAGGAGGTAGAGCTGGTCGGCGAGCCCCTTGTTCCAGCGCTCCCGCATGTAGTCGCCGGAGAAGAACATCTCGGGGTCCGCCGGCCCCATGTAGAGCCGCGGGACGTAGCCGAGATCCTGGTTCTGCGGGTAGACGGGCGGGTCGATGAGGGCGATCTGGCCCCAGAGGACCTGGGTACGGGCGTAGCCGGTGAGGTCCTCGAGGCTCTTCGGCGGCTCCTTGAGCTTCTGGATCTTCTGCCAGAGGTCCCTCGGCACGTACTCCTCACCGAGGAGGTCCATGGTGAAGTCGACGGAGAGGTCACTGATGACGAGGTCGGCCTCGATCTCGGTGCCGTTCTTCAGGCGGATTCCCGAGGCCTTTCCGTTCGTGACGAGAACCTTTTCGACCTCGGAGAGCACGAAGAACTCGCCGCCTTCGGCCTGGAAGGCCCGAAGGAGCGCGTGGGCGATGGAGTGGCTGCCGCCGTAGACCACCGCGGCGCCGGTTACCGAGAGGACGAGGCCCAGCACGTGGACGTGCCAGTAGAGGCCGGCCTTCTCGAAGGGCATGAGGCCGTGGCTCGTCTGGTGCGCCCGCATGAAGAACGTCTGGAGCTCGGGGCTGTCGAAGAGGTCCCGTGCGACCTCGGCGATCGTCATGTGGGCGTAACGGGGGTCGATGCCGTACTTCGCGTCGCCCGTGAGCTCTTCGAGCGGGTCGAGCTCCCCCCAGTCGTCCGGACCGGTGTAACGATAGCGGGCGAAGGCAGCGCTCCACTTCGTCTTGAAGCGGGTCAGGATGTCGTCGACGACGTCGGCGTCGTGCTTCGAAATGTGGCGGGCGTGGTTTGCCACCTCCTGGGCCCGCCCGTCGTTCCACTCAGCGCGGCCGGTGAGGGGATCGACGACCTCCATGACCGACTTCCCGAGCATGTACTTCCCGTTCGGATAGACCCACCCTTCGTTGTACTCGGGGAACGTGTAGACGAGCCCGAAGTCCCGGAGGTTGAAGTCCGTGTACGCCGGGTGGGTGTAGAAGCGCGTCCAGTGGGCGCACACGTTCTGGATGAAGCCCGGGAGCGGGAGCTCCTCGCCGCAGGCGCCGCCGCCGCACTCGTGCCACCGTTCGAACATGGCCGTCTTCAGGCCCGCGCGCGCCAGGTAGCATCCGAGGATGTTGGCGTGGTGGCCTCCGCCGACGATTACCGCATCGTATTTCTTGTCCGCCATCGTAGCCTCCTTAAGGCTTCGTCAGACCTGTCGGACTCGTCAGACCGGTCCGACTACGCTTTCACGCCTGGGCCGCCGCCGTGTTGGTCTCCTCGGCCGGCTTCTTCCTCGTGTTCCCGCCGAAGAGCAGGAACTTGATCGCCGTGAAGATCACGGAGGGCTTCAGTGCCGCCTTGATGATTCGTCGCAGGTCGTCGGGCTCCACGAATCCCCGCACGGTCCAGGTGACCGGATCCGTGGTCTGGATCGTCATGAGCAGGCGGGGGGGCTCTTTCGGCTCGCCCTCCTCCGGCGGCTCGAGCGTCGAGGGAACCAGCTCGGTGACTTCGATCTTCGCCACGCCACAAGTGAGGAGGGTGCGACCCAAGCCGGTGGACCGAATGTACATGGCTGATCTCCTTGGCTTTTCGCCCTAGAGAAGGTTCAACTTCCTTGCGGCGCTGACGCTCTCCGGCTCCGGCCACCACTTGGCCACGCCGAGGTCCTCCGCGATCTTGTTGGCCGCGTTGTAGCCCGGCCCGTACGTGATCATTCCGCCGGAGTGGGTACAGGCGCCCCCCATGTAGAGCCGCTTGACGGGCGTGTCGTGCTGGCCGCAGTACTCGTTGGGGCGGAAGTACCCCATCTGGAGAGGCAGGTACGCGCCCTGTTTGAAGCACCCGTTCTTCATGTCCGGGAACTTGTTCTCGGTGTCGAGGGGCGTGCCGATGTAGTCCCAGGCGATGTTGTCCTGCCCCATGTTCGTGCAGTACTTGGACAGGGTCGCCTTGCAGCGCTCGGCGTAGTCGCGCCGGACCCGGTTCCAGGCGAGGGGGCCGCCGTCTGCCAGGTTGTAGGGGGCGCACTCCATCGAGATGAGGCCGATGTGCTTCACCTGGCTGTCGGGGTGCCGGTTCACGCGCATGGGGTCGTGGACCGAGGGGAAGCAGCAGTTGAAGCCGCCGTCGTGGAGGAGCCCCTTCTTGGAGGCCTTGAAGTGGGCGACGAGGTCCTTTTCGCTCTCGTAGCCGACGACGTAGAGGAGCGCGTCGTTCAGCTCCGGGTCGTTCGCCGCGACCTTGAAGTTCGGCCGGTCGAAGAGGGCGGTGTGAACCGTGAAGAAGCTCGTCTCCGAGTAGTGCCACTGGTTCAGCCGACCGATGAGCTCGGAGTCCAGGTGCTGTTTGCCGACGAGATCGAAGAAGGTCTGGTGCGGGTTGATCGCGCTGCAGACGAACTGTTTCGCCCGCAGAACCGTGCCGTCCTCGAGCTCGACGCCCTTGGCCTCCCCGTTCTCGACGATGATCCGCTTGATCAGGCACCCGGTGATGCAGCGGCTGCCGTTCGAGGAGATGTACTTCGCCAGCAGGTGCGCGACGTGGTGGGATCCGCCCTGGCAGAGCCGGAAGTGCCAGCCCCGGTTGATCATGAGAGGAACGAGGTAGCCGAGGCCTTCCAGGTCGTAGTCGAGGCCCCACATGGTGGCGAGGTAGAGGAAGAGCGTGCGCACCTTGTCGTGCTCGAAGAGGCCGTCGACGATCTGCTTCGGCGTGTAGCCGGTGAACTCGTCCGCCCAGCGGGTGATGGGGTGCGTCATCAGCTTCGCCGCCTGTTCCAGGCTCGGCATCGGGTTTGCGTAGCTCGCCGGGGCGAGGAAGATGTCCATCGCCTCGTCGGACTTCTTGACGAAGTCGAGGAAGGCCTCGGCGTCCTTCGGCGAGATCCGCGCGATGGATTCGTAGGAACGCTTGGGATCGCTGTAGAGCGCGAGGTGTGTGCCGTCCAGGAACGGCATCACGATCTGGAGGTCGGGGTAGATCCACTTCAGGTCGTACTTCGTGTCGAGCCCGAAGTCCTTCAGGGGAGGAGCGTACTCCACCATCATGTGGTAGATGGCGTGGCTGTCGATCAGGAGACCCGGAAGGGTCAGGTTCTCCGTAGCGAGCCCCCCGCCGATCTCGTACCGCCGCTCGAGAACGGCAACCTTCAGCCCAGCCTTGGAGAGGTAGCCGGCCGTCGTGAGTCCGTTGGGGCCGCCGCCGATGATGATGCCGTCGTACTCGAGTTCTCTCATCTCAGGATCCTCCACTCTGATGGGCTCGGCCTGTACCGAGGACGTGCCTCATGCGTGACGCGAGCGTCCGAGATCGGCCGGGAGCTGACCGCCTTCGAACGTCTTTTCAGTCTCGCCACCCGAACCTCCCGCCCGAATTCGTACCGGCTGCGCCGGTGCTGGCGCCCTGGTGCCGTCCTGAGAGGACCGACCTCCGGGGCGACCTGCTTAGGCTTCAACCGATGGTTGAAAGATAGGGGAAGAAAGGAAGGGGTGCCCTGACCCGGAGGATAGTTCGCGTGCGGGCGACCTATACCAAAGGCTAGTCGCGCCCTGGGCAGCGCCGACGGGAGGAAGATGGGTTATGATGGGCTCCCAGACTCCTCGGCCTCATCCCGGAGCGTCCCGTGAAAGAGACTCTTCTCGTCGCCGGCGGCGCGGGCTACATCGGTTCGCACGTCGCAAAGCTCCTCTCGGCGAAGGGGTACGCCCCCGTCGTCCTCGACAACCTCTCGACCGGTCACCCGTGGGCGGCGCGCTGGGGGACCTTCGTCGAGGCGGACCTCGCCGACCGGGCGGCCGTGAAGGAGGTCCTCCTCCAGCACGGGATCCGCACGGTGCTGCACTTCGCCGCCTGCGCGTACGTCGGGGAGTCGGTGCGGGATCCGGGCAAGTACTATCGCAACAACGTGGCAAATACTTTGAACCTCCTGGAGGCCATGGCGGAGGTGGGGAGCGACCGCTTCCTCTTCTCCTCCTCCTGCGCCACCTATGGGGAGCCGCTGGAGGTCCCGGTCACGGAGGAGCACCGCCAGAACCCCGTCAACCCGTACGGCAGGACCAAGCTCGCGGTCGAATGGATGCTCCGCGACTTCGAGGTCGCCCACGGGATCCGCCACGTGAACCTGCGCTACTTCAACGCGGCGGGCGCGGACCCGGAGGGGGAGCTCGGGGAGGACCACGATCCGGAGACCCACCTCATCCCGCTGGTGCTCCAGGTGGCGGCGGGGAAGCGGCCTCACATCGCCGTTTTCGGGACGGACTACCCGACGCGCGACGGCACGTGCGTCCGCGACTACGTCCACGTGACCGACCTGGCCGAGGCGCACGTCCTCGCCCTGGAGCGCCTCCTGGAGGGCGGGAGGAGCGCGTCCTACAACGTAGGGAACGGCAGGGGCTACTCGGTCCGGGAAGTGATCGAGGCGGCGCGCCGGTTGACCGGCCACCCCATCCCGCTGCTCGAAGCGAGGCGGAGGCCGGGCGATCCGGCGGTTCTGGTGGGGAGCTCCGAAAAGATCAGCCGAGAACTCGGCTGGGCCCCCCGCTACGCCGAGCTCGAGACGATCCTGGAGACGGCGTGGAGGTGGCACGGAAGAGCAGGTTGAACGTTAAGCGATCAGCGTAAGACCCAGCGCTTCTGCGTGCTCGCGCACGCGGGCGCACTCCTCCGCCGTGGGCCGCCTCGCCAGGTCGGCGTCCCGTCCGGTGATGAGGTGGTCCGGGGAGTATTGCCCGCGCACCGACAGGAAGACGTTTTCCCGACCCATCATGTGCGCGAGTCTGTCGATCGCCGGCCGGTGGCAGCACTCGACGTGTCCGGGAAGAACGAGGATGCGGACGATCACGGGGACGCCTTGCTGCAGCATCTCGGCGACGGCCTTGGCGGCGGTCTCCACGTAGCCTGGCACGATCGAGAGCTCTTCGGCACAGCGGTCGTTCCCGTACTTGAAGTCCGGCAGATAGACATCCACCACACCCCGCAGGAGCGCCAGGGTCTCGGCCGATTCATAGCCATGGCAGTTCCAGACGATCGGGAGATGCCAGCCGTCCGGCACGCCGGAGAGAAACGAGAGCGCCGCTGGTAAGGACTCGCTGGGATTGCCTCCCACAAAAGACATGGACCTTGCGCCCGTAAGGTCCAATCGCTCCCATAAGCTTTCGTCCAGCGCCTCTCCCGCGACTTCTGCAGGCTCCAGGAGCCACGCCTGCTGGCAATGCCGACATCGCAGCGAACAACCGGCCAGACTCAGGACGAGTGACGGGTTGATTGGGGGCTCCTCGCCGATATGGACGAAGTGCTCGGCTACGATCCCATGCCGCCCCAGCCGGCAGGGCCCGGCACCGCGGCCGCGGTCGGCGCCGCAAAGCCGGGCGCAGAGCCGGCACCGTCTGAGGACACGCAGCCCCAGCTCGGTTTTGAGGTCGAGGACCGAAGCCTCGCCGGGCGCGCGCCGTATCGTTTCGTTGGTTCCCAGAATCGCCAGTTGTTCCTCATGGAGTGCCCAGAGGTCCTCCTCGGTCAGGTCGGGAAGACTGTCAATCTCGAGTCCCGTGCCGAGGAATTTCGCCCGAACACATCGGGGGCCGGAGAAGCGGGCGAGCGGTGCTTGCCGGATCTCGAAGAGCGGATCGAGCGACTTGAGAAGGGGAAGGCAGCCGAGATCGGGATCCGCGATCTCCAGCCGGCCATCTCCGAGAACGCTGAGCCGCGGCGCCTGAGACCTCACGGCTTCCCTCCGACCGTTACCGTCGCCGGTTCCCCGGGTTCCTGGAAGTAGGAGTCCTTTTTCCGGCTCTGCGCCACTCGCCCTCCCACCTCGCGGGCGAGAGAGCGGACGATCTCTTCGCAGCGGCGGCCCCGGGTCCCCTCCACGTCGACAAGTGCGGTGCCATCGGTCCGCACACGGGCGTCGATTTGGGCGAGTCCGCCGCGACCCGGCGCTCCCACCTCACGGGCTCGAAGGCGCACCTCGCCGTTGCTAAGGCGCTGGGCGTCCACCTTCATTCCCGTCCGTTCCATGTGTTGCACGGACTGCACTAACGTGTGGGCCTGCACGAGGCGCCCCACGGCGTCGGGACCCCGGTTCGATGCCACGAGAACCTGCCCCTCCGGGCTCAGGGCGAGGGCCGCACGCTCTCCACCTCGACCGACGAGGCAGAGGGGCGCCTCGGCAATCTTCTCGGTCCCGACCGGGAGCGGCTCCGGCCTGTAACCGAGGCTTCTCGCCGCCTGCAGGACCGTATCCAGAGAGGCAGCATAAAGCGTTGCGGCGCCGAGCGTGAGCTCCGGTGCGGTTGGGGTCGGAGCGCAGGTACCGGCTACCGCCGCGATCTCCCGGGCCCGGCGGCGCTCGAGCTCCTTGATCGCGGCGCGTTCCCCGGGGTTCTCCTCCTTGAGCCACCGCGACAGCGCAGCCGCGCCAGCCACGGCGCGCAATGCACAGAGGGCCATCGTGCCGACCAGGACTCGGGAACCTGCGAGGGGGCTTATCGTGACCGAGTTGCTCATGGGTCATCTCCTGTTCGGCGCGAAAAAGAGCTCGTGCTTGCGATAAGAAGCGATACGCTGAGAAAGGGCGAGTTCGTGCAGCTCAATCTTCAGTCGGTCCTGCGGGGTCGCAGAAAACCCGCCCCCAGCGTCTCAGGGCGTCAAATTCCTGGTACAGCGCCTCCGCGCGGCTTCTCTTCCGCCGGATCTGGGCTCGGACGTCTTCTGCGGAAACGGCTCGGCCTTGATGTTCGGCCCAGCCCCTTGCCTGCTTCACGGCGGAGAACAAGTCCGCGCCGGAAAACAACCGCGTCTGGTCCGCGAGCTCGGCTGCCACCGGCTCCGGGTCATCCAGTGCGCCTTTCAGCCACCGTCGTAGCATCTCGTAACGCGCGTCTTTTCCAGGTAGATCTACGAAGAAAGCGGCGTCAAAGCGCTCGGAGCGAGTCATCGTGAGTCCGATCTCGCCCATGCGGGTCAGGCTGTTGGAGGTGGCGACCACGAAATTCGGGTAGGAGTTGTCCGCCAGCCAGGAGAGCAGCGCCCCCGTGCAGCGCATCATGGTGCCACCGTCTCGCTCACTGGAATCGCCGAAGGCTTTCTCGATCTCATCGATGAAGACCACGTTGGGACTCATGGCTTCCAAGGTGACGAACGCGCGTGCGAACCGCCGCTCCGTCTCCCCGAGAAGGCTATTCATGAGCGAGGAGATCCGGAACTCCACCACCGGGAGATTCACGAGCTTCCCGATGGCGCGAGCGAGCATCGTCTTGCCCGTTCCCGGCGGGCCGATCAGAAGGACGCCTCGAGCACGACCGTTCCCGTAGAGCGATAACCTGCCCTTGAACACGGTCAGGTACTCCACCAGGTAGTCCAGGCCGACCGGCATCTCGGCCTCTTCGGCGTCGAGGACATTCATCGCAAGCTCCCTGCGCAGAGCCCTTCTCTTGCGGTCGTCGAGACGAGCTCTCGCCCCCCGGTAGTCGAGGGAGCCGCCCGCACCCATGGCGTCGCGCAAGGCATCGCGGGCTGCGCTGCGGGTAAGTCCTGCCAGTCCGGGAGCGAGCTCTCGCGCCTCGCAGTAAGCTCGCTCCACGTCGACTTCCGCGCCGCTGCGGTGCATCAAGAAGGCGACTTCCTCGCGGGCGATGTTCTCGAGCTCTTGCCCCCGCGGGTAGGGCACCTCGAGCCGTGCGAACTGGTCGGCGAGGATCGAGGGCAGACAGCTCTCCCGCTCGGGAGGCTCCAGGAAGACCAGAACGAGCCCTTCCGAGCGCGACTCGCTGCTCAGACACTGCATAAGGGCAGTACGGGCGGCCCGGTCGCCGTTGTCGTCGCGCAGCGCCGGGAGAACGTCTTCCAAGACCACGATGCCCCCTCCACGTGCCGTCCGCGCCGCGGAGACAAGCTCGGCCGGATCGGCCGACGCCCCGCCCATCGCTTGCCATCTGCGCTCTTCCGGAACCCATCGCCGGCGTTCGGAGACGGTCAAATGATAGAGCGGCCGCCCCAAACTGCCCGCGGTCTGCTTCAGCCAACCGAGTGCCTGGTCGCGATCCCTCGTTGAGAGAAGACAGGCCCGGGCCGTGCCCACCGCCGAGCTCGCGCGAGCGATACGGATGAGCTCCCCGCAGAAGGTCTCTGATGAAGGCATGAGAGTGGTCATCGCGCGTCCTCCTTCATGGGTCGGGCGAGCATCAGTGCGCTTCAGGAGGTGTAGGCCTGGGTCCGGGCCGGAGCGCCGGCCTTGGCCGGGCGACGGCAGTAGCTGCTGGCCGGGCACGGCGCGAGCGCCGGCGTCGGAGCTTCGACAGGGCGAGCAGGAGCCCGATCCCGAGCACGCAGATCCCGAAGAGCCCCGCTGCCGCTGTTGCCGCCCACCCGAGTGCATGGCGCGCGCCGCTCTTGACCGATTGCCGCGCAACCTCACGCTGGGAGTCCGTCCAGTCCACCTTCCGGCGTTTCGCAGCCAAGGCGACCCCGGCCGGGGAGGACGACTCGGAGTCCGTGTAAAGCCGGAAGCTCTCCCCGAGGCCCCTCTCGTTGATGGCGCGGTGCCAGGAGAGTTTCTGGTCCTTGGGCAGCCACATGACCGAGACGGACACGTCCTCGAGGAGCTCCCAGGGAAAGCCTGCCGGTGGTGGAGAAGGGCGCTGCGGTTCGCGGCAGACGTCGACAGCGGTCGTGGGCGGCTCATCCACCAGGTCACTGAACACGAACAAGTACTTCGCCACGGCCTGAGCGTCGCCGTCGAGCCGGCCGGCGGCGACCCTGAAGGCCGCGCTCACGTCCGTGCAGCCGGCGTAGTCGGCCCGAGAGGCGAAACGGTCGCTCCATGAACCGGCATCTACGGCCTTCAAGGCCTCGAGGTCTCCCTCGAAGAGCACTTCGGGAACGGCGTCGAGGCTCACGATGCTCACCCGGTCACGCCCCTTCTCCCAGCGCTTCACTTCCGTCGACGCCAATTGCTCCAGGAGCGCGATGACCTGAGCGATGGCCTCCCTCAGCCGTGAGCGATAACTGCCGCTCGCATCGATAATGATCGCCGCCTGGAGCGCCGTGCTGGTCCCGGGCGTCCCGCCGGCCGCCGAGATGATCGGTGCCAGTAGAAGAAGCCCGGCGGCGATTGGGAGAAGCGTGCGGCGGATGGCGTTCATCGGAACCTCCTCTTGGACGATGGCAGCGTCGTGGTTCTAGGCCCGTTCGGGGTGCAGGAGCTCCCAGAGCCGGCGGGACCAACGTCTCCCCGTGGCGGGTTCGACGATGGAGTCCTCCTCTTTCCCCTCCCCGGGTTCGGCGCCGATCACCTCAGGAGCGCCTTTCTCTGCCGCCGCGGAAGGTGCGGTGCACTCCGGCTCCTGTAGGTCGGCCGGTTCCGCGGCTGTTGGAAAGGGCCTTCCGTCGCGGTCGAACCTGCCTGCCGCGTCCGCTTCGTGCAGCGGCTCGTCGGCCTCACGGTCTGCACGGAACGGCTGCTCCGCCGCGTTTTCCTCCTTCCAGAGGTTCTCGATGCAGAAGCAGAGGCGCTGGAATCGGTTGGAGAATTTGACGTAGGCCACTTCCAGGGCGAGGCACGCGACCGCTGTGATCGCCATGACGCCCCAGGGCGCGAGGGCAGCGATCTGGACCGAAAACAGGTTCCCATAACGGGCGCGAACGGTTTCCCAATCCGGCGCCTGAACCGCTGCGACGGCCGGGTCGGTGATGCCCAGGGCCCCGGACACCACGCTCCGGTACTTGATGAGCTCCGTGTTGAGCGGCAGCGCCCAGAAGCACAGCACTGCGGCGATGAGCGCCAAGACGAGGGCGTCCAGCCCCATCTCCCAGGCGAGGGCGCGCGCCTCGGCGGCATTGCCGGCGGACCGGTGCAGGTCGAATTGCCGGGCGAGCGCATAAAGCTTGAAGAGCTCGTGCATGATGAAGAAGAAGCCGACGGAGAGCGCCAGGGCGAGACTCATCGCAGTGGTGACGTGAAGGGTGAGCTGGGGAAAGAAGATCCCGATGTAAGGTCCCAGCAGGGGATCGACCGAAAGGGGCATGTCGTCCCACCGGAGGAGCTCGAGGGCCGTCCTGGACGACAGGTAGTTCTCCAGCGCCACCCACACGTTTACGGCTGCGGCCCCGAGGAGGAACACAAACCAACAAACCATCGCCGCGAGGTTCCGAAACAGCATCGAGACCATTTGCTCCCCTCCTGTGCTTCAGGCGATGATCGTTTGCCGGCGTTGTTCCGATGCGGAGAAAGACCCGAGCCCCTCAGAGCGGAACTGTGATCTGGCCCCCATCCCGGTACGTGTAGATGCCGCGGCTGGAGCCGTTGACGAAGACCTTGACCAGGCCGGGCTCATAACCCGAAAAGCGCGCTACGCCGTTCAACCCGGTGTATTGGCTCCCCGTCACGCCGCGGAAGAGGCTCGTGAACGCGAGGGCGACCTTGGCCCCCTTGACGGGCTCTTGCTTCTGGCTGACGACTCGGACCTCGAAGCTGGCCATGGATTGTCTCCTCTGTGAGTTCGCCGAACCGCCCGGCGCGTGCTCGATCAGGAAGACGTCAGAACCGTCCCGAATCGTGCCGCTCGGCGAAATTTTTCTTCCTTCCTCCCTCCGCCTTGACCACTCCGATGACCGCATCGGGGGCGAGTCGGCTCCCCGCGGGCGGCGAACCGAGGATCGTGCCGTGAGAAGGACCTCCCCAGCCGGGTTCCAGGGCGCTCAACGCCGGGAGGAGCGCCGAGATCCTCAACTGGGAGGCGGAGATGGTGTAGAGCCGCGTACCGTCCTCCCGCGCCGGTGTTGCCACGACGCACAGCTCGCAACCCGCCCTGCGAAGGGCGCCGTGCCCCCCGATCCCGTCCGTCTCCACGAAGCCTGACCGGCGCCCGGACTCTGTGTGGAAGAAGAGCGCACGGACCATGGCCTTCGTCAGGCGCGCCCGTTCTGCCTTCTTCGCCTCGATGTAGGACGTCCACTCGCCCGCGACGGGCAGGGGCCCGTACGGACTCAGTCCCCTCCGGTGCACCTCACCCACCAGCCGAAGCCCGGCCCAGAAGGCGAAAGGGGGCTCTCGAGGGACCATACGCAGGCCCGAGAAGAGCTGCGAGAGCGAGGGCCACGCGGTCTTCCTGTCCAGCGGCCCGGCCAGGTCGACCGCGGCGGTGTAAGTGACGAGCTCGGCGGCGCCCGGGTCCGCCGGCGCTCGGGACGCGTAGGCCTGGACGCACGCGGGAGGGTCGTCGCGGCCGAGGTCGTGGTGGTCGAAATTCGAACGCCCGACGTCGCCGCTCCCTCCGCACTCGAGGCAGAGGACCCCCGGGTCGGCGAGGTCTTCGGGGCCCGCCCGGCAGGGGACGACCACGAGCTCGTCGCCGGGCTCTACACCCAGCACGAAAGCCGCCACCACGGTGTCCAGGTCCGGTTTTCGGATCACGACGCGACGCATGAAACCTCCATCCGGTTGACGACAGACCACGGGCCTCCACTCTTCTCCGGTCGCGCGGCAACGGCCTCACGCTGGCGAAGACGGTGGGCCGTCGGCATTCCGTGCAGCCGAAACACGTCGCCGACCATTTTTCGGTAAGCGCCGACCGCTGCCATTGACCTCCCGGGGCACGCGTCGTATAAGGCTCCCCAGCTCGCGGGGAGGCTGCATGAGACGAGCGTTCGCGGGGCACCCGGGCAGCGATGCGATCCGCTTTTTTGGATCGGCGAGGGCCACCGAGGCCGGTTCATACCGGCACGGTGGCCCTTTGCATTTTGGACCCTGGGCAAGTGCCTTTCCCCGGTGGGAGCGGCCTCCAGGCCGCGATCGGTTCCGCTTGGGGTCGGCCTTCGGCCGTCGATTCCGCTCGGGTCATCAGAGACGTGGGGCTGCACGAGAAAGCGTCGCACCGGCGTCTGTTAAAGTGAGTTGAACGAGTCGGGGAGGGGAAGCCGTGAAGAGCGTCCGGTTCGAATGCGAAGTCGTCACGCCCATGTTCCTGAGCGGCGCAGACCCCGCCGTCGCCGAGCTCCGCCCGCCGTCGATCCGCGGCGCGATGCGGTTCTGGTTTCGGGCGATGACAGGGTTGGTGGTGGGGGGCAATCTGTCCGCGCTGCATACGTTGGAGAAACGGGTCTTCGGCCACACGGAGAGCCGTTCCCCCTTTCGCGTACGGATCAGTCCGCCGCCTGAGGAACAGTGGAAGCCAGGGGAGCACTTGCCTGGCGGCGACGGCGAAGCGCTTAACTACCTGTCGTGCCAGGCGCTCTTTGATGCCTTCGGCCGCCTTCGGAGGGCGGCGATCAAGCCCAGCTCGACCTTTACGGTAACCTTTCAGTTTCGCGACCAAGATGAACACCTGCGGCCGGTCGTGCTGGCGACGTTTTGGATGCTGTCGGCCCTGGGGGCGCTGGGAAGCCGGACCAGAAGAGGCTTCGGCGGAATCGCCGTTTCTTCCGAGGAGCCCGAGAGCAGCTTGAAGTTCTCCTCCGCCTCCTCGGATATGGTTCCGGAGTTCATTCAGCAGAATCTGGGGGACGTTTTCGCCATCTTCCGAGAGTTCGTTGCTCGCGAGATCGGCCGCGTAGAGCCGAGTCGGCTGATTCCGGAATGGACCAGCCTGAGCCAGATAGGGCTGTACCGATCTCAGGCATTCGGAACTTGGGGGGAAGCGCTGCGCCAAGTCGGGTTGTCACTTTCGGAGTTCCGACGGTGGCGCGCCCCGGATTACCAGGCGCTCAAGGATTTCATCGATCCCCGCAAGGCGCCGGCTCCAGTTCCTGCGACTGTGCGAAGGGCGGCTTTCGGGCTGCCCATGACGTTCTTCTATCCTTCGATCGAGCGCCTGCGGGCGGCGGAGGAGCTCTGCCGCGTCTTCACCGATGCCGGCGTGGACGGCGCTGCTGCCCTGGCTGGCGAGATTGCGGGAGATCGGGACAACAAGAGCAGGATCGATCGCGCGAGTGCGGTCTGTCGATCCCTCACGCGGCCAGACCTGCAGGCGCTGTTCAAGCGGACCCAGCAATTGGCAACAGTTCGCGTGCGGAGGAAAGGTGCAGATCGACGCGAGGACCGGCGGGCCTCTCCGCTCCTGTTCCGGGTTCTTAGGACGACAGACCAGCTCTATTGCGTGCTCGCACTGTTCCTACCCACAGAGAGTCTTCTCGGCAGGGGTGGTACTCTCCAGATCACGAGTCCTGCCAACGGTACGCCCAGAGAAGTAGATCCTCCTGATCCGCCGTTTGGCGCAATCGCTAACTATTTGGCTGACCAAAAGTGGACCAGGGTTCTTTGAGAGGATACCGCCCATGAATTGGCAAACAAAGATCCACGCCTTGCTCAGTCGCCCGCCTTACGGGCCGCTTGCGCCAGATGGGGGGCTCTCCTCTTGGAGGGCGCGGTTAACAAGCTTGTTCGGCGAACCACCCGCCGATCTTCCAGACATCCTGCAAAACGCTCAAGGCTTCGACATACCACCTTGGTCGGACAAACTTGGCGCGGTCAGCGTTGGACGCAAACTAAAGGTGTCCCACCCCCTTTCCGGGACCGAGCACACCTTCGACAAGCTGCCCGAAGACCTGAATGCTGCCGAACTCGAACAACTGGTGATAGACGAGATCGCCCAGATCAAGGCGGAAGCCGGCAAGGATGATGATCTCAAGAGGACGTATCTTCTCCTTTGGCGCTCGCTTCCCGATCGACTGAAGGAGAAA
Source organism: Deltaproteobacteria bacterium (assembly GCA_016218905.1). The sequence goes on along the minus strand of JACRCS010000812.1, from coordinate 5,535 downwards.
CGTTCGGACATCCCCTGGGAACACCTGCCGGCAGACTCTCGGATCCCCTCTCACACCGTATGGGAGCACGCCTCCGTCGCCTCGGCCGTGGCCGGCGCCTGGCCCGAGCCGGCGATCCTCCTCTTCACCATCGCCTCGGCCCACGACTTCATCTCGACAGCGAGGCGCACGCAGGACGCGTGGATGGGGAGCTTCCTCCTCTCGTACCTCACGTGGGCGGCCATTCAGGTGATCGCGGAGGCGTGTGGGCCCGACGCCGTCCTCTCCCCGGCGCTTCGGGGGCAGCCGCTCGTCGATCGCTGGCTCGCGGGGAAAGGCGTAAACCTCCCAGCGCCGTCGCCCGACCAGCTCTCGGTGGCGAACCTCCCGAACATCTTCACAGCCCTGGTGCCGGCCGGTGCCGTGCGGGAACTGGCGAAGGATGCTGCCGCGGCCGTGGAGGGGGTATGGAAGGAGGTCTACGAGGGCGTCCAGGTCGAGGTGGAGGAACGGCTCGGCTTCGACCCGGGCTGGAGAGAGGTCTGGGACCGCCAAGCTTCGCGCCTGCCGCGCCGGCTTGGGATCTTCTGGGCCACGAGCCGCTGGCGGGGAGCCCGCCCGGAGGACGTGGCGGAGGCTTTCGTCGGCGCTTCCGGACACGACGGCTCAGGAGCCTCCGCTGAGCTCCGGGTGCTGATCCAGCGGGTCCGCACGCAGCTCGGCGACGCTGCGGCGGTTACCGGGCTCGCCTACCCCTGCCTCTCGGCCTTCGCGGGCCGGGCCCTTTCCGCACGTAAGAACGTGCGCGACTTCGAGCAGGTGGAGGAGCCGGGCGAGAAGTGCTCCCTCTGCGGACAGCTCTCGGCACTGCACCCTGAGGGGAAGGGCTCGTACGACGAGGTCAAGGCGTTCTGGAGCGACCTCTCCCAGCTAGGCCGCAACGAAGAAGAAAAGGACGGGCTCAAGTTGGCAGGCCGACTCCGGCGCGGCGAACGTCTCTGCGCGGTGTGCCTCACCAAGCGGCTTGCGCTCGATGCCGTCTTTCAGCACGAACCCGGACGGGCCGCGCCCGCTCGAGCAAAGCGTGCGGCGGATCACTACTTCGGGCTGAACCGGCACATCTTCCCTTCTACGGCTTCGGTGGCGACGGCTCCGTTTCTTCGGGCCGTCCTTGAGCGGCCGGGGCTCCGCGAGGCGCTCGCCCGGTTCGGTTCATCGGCCCATTCCTTCCTGAAGCGGAACGGTCTCCTGTACCCAGCCAATCTGCCCCGGGCCGTCGTCGAGTTCGCTGAGGATGTTATGAGCAAGGAGGACGCGAAGAAGCTCTGCAAGGTAGACGGTGCGTGGCTTTTCCCCAGCGCCTACGACCCCGCGTCCATCGAGCGGGAGACGGGCGTCAGGTTGGCGGCCGGGGCTACGGGGCTCGAGGAGACCCGTAAGGCGCTGCAGGACCTGCGGGAAGCGGCGCGGAAGGCGGAGATCCCTGCGCCCTCGCCCTACTTCGCCGTGCTCGCCCTCGACGGAGACCGGATGGGAGAGTGGCTCACGGGAAAGCGGGCTCCCAAGTGGACGGAACTCTTCTGTGGGGAAGCGGCGGCTGAGGCCCCGAGCTGGGTAGGCAGTCAGGACCGGCCGATGGGCGCGGCCATGCACCTGGCGCTCAGCAGCAGCCTCGGCAGCTTCTCCCTCGAGCTGGCGCGGCCCGCCGTCGAGGCGCACGGCGGCTCGCTCATCTTCGCCGGCGGGGACGACGTCCTGGCGCTCCTGCCGGCGGTGGGGATCTTCGGCGCCGTGCGCGCACTGCAGGAGCGGTTCAGCGGCGAGGGTGACGGCTGGTGGGAGCTAAAGGAGAAGAAGCAGTTCCTGCGGGTCCTCGGCGGCCGCGAGGGGATGACGGCGAGCATCGGCGTCGCGGTGGTCCACCACAGCCACGTGCTATCCCACGCCATCGACTGGGCCCATCGGCTGCTGGAAGACGACGCCAAGGACCGCCTCGGTCGCAACGCCTTCTGCATCGGCGTCGCGAGGCGCTCCGGGGAGGAGACGACGGCGGGCTTCTCCTTCGCCTCGAGTGCCGGAAGGAGCGCGCTCGCGCCGCTCCAGGAAATCCTGTCGTTCATGGAGAAGGGAGAGCTTTCGCCCCGCCTCGCGTATCGCGTGGCTCGGGCCACGTGGGCCGACGGAGACCTCGCTCGTCGGAACGATCTCGGCAGACCGAGCGCCTTCGAGACCGAGCTCCTCAGGCTCGCCCGACAGCACGCCGTGGAAGCCCGCCGCGACGACGCCGCCGAGGCGGTGCAGGATCTCTACGAGGCGGTCTCGGACGGGCCGCCGAGGCCGAAGGGCGCGAAAGCGGAGTCGACCGGCCCCGACGTCTACCGCACCGTCAAGGGCCTCTTGCTGACGGCGGCCTTCGCCGTCCGGCGGGGAGAGTAGCCATGGCAGCTTTCGAGTGGCTGGAGATCCGCCCTCTGGACGTGCTCCTCTTCCGCGACGCGAAGCCCTTCTTCGCGGGAGAGAGCTTCTGGGCGCATTCGGAGTTCCCGCCGACGGCGCTCCCGCTGGTGGGGGCGGTGAGGGCGCGGCTCTTCGAGCATTTGGGCGTGAAGCTTTCCGAGTACATCGCGGCCTGTCGCGGTGACGGGGGCGACGGCGTCGCCCAGGAGGCCAAGCGGAGCTTCGGCGGTACCGGCGAGCTCGGCCAGCTGCGGTTCCACGGGCCGTACCTCACGCGGGGCGGCAAAATATACCTGCCGGCGCCCGCCGACCTCCTGTGCGGTGCCGATGAGCGGCAGGGCCAGCCGATGTCGCCGGCGCCGGGTTCGTGGCCGACCGATTGCTCGGCGCCGAGCCTGCTCCCGCTCCGCCCGAGCGGCGACGCGGGGCGTCTCGAGCCGGCCGAGGGGTGGTGGATGCCGGCGGACCAGCTCGCTCCCTATGCGCGCGGCGAGGTCATTCGCGGCCTCCGCAAGGCCGAGGAGCTCTGGGGCAGCGAGCCGAGAACGGGAATCGAGGTCGGGGCTGCCCGCACCGCCGTTACGGGTCAGCTCTACACGGTCGAGTACCAGCGGCTGCAGGAGGGCGTCGAGCTGGGCTTCGCAGTCGAGGGGCTTCCCCCCGACTTCCCCGCCGAAGGGATACTGGCGCTCGGGGGCAAGGGCCGGGCTGCCGCCTATCGTCGCTCGGGCGCCGCCCCGAGCCTGCCCCCCGCGCCACCCCTTGCGGGCAAGAAGCGCTTCAAGGTCACGCTGCTCGCCCCCGCGCTCTTTCGGCGCGGCTGGGTGCCCGACCCGCTGGAGGGAGACGAAGCGTCCGGATTCCAGTGGCAGCTTCCGGCGGGCGGCAAGGCAATGCTCGTGGGCGCCGCCGTCGGCAAGTCGGTTCCCGTGGGGGGGCGCGACGCCGCGAACGGGCCGCGGCCGATCCTCAGGGCCGTGCCGGCAGGCAGCGTCTACTTCTTAGAGGCCAACGAGCCGCTCTCCACGGCCGACGCCTCGGCGCTCGTGGAGACGGTCCACGAGAAGACCCTGATGCGCTCCGCCGCCTGGTGCCCGTCCCTCGAACTCCACGAGCAGGCGGGCTTCGGGCGGGCCTTCGTAGGGCAATGGGAGCCGCCCGCGTAAGCGAAACCATCACTTTCAGAGGAGGCCCACGGATGTTTCAGAAGGCGCAGATCCTCTCTTTCTACACCGACACGCCTCTCCACGCCGGGGCAGGAGGCAGCGTGAGTTGGGTCGACTTGCCGATCCAGCGGGAGAAGCACACGAACCTGCCCATCGTCCAGGGCTCGGGGATCAAGGGCGCCCTCCGGGACTGGGCGACGCAGCGAAAGCGCGAGTCCGCAGACATCGTCACGGTCTTCGGACCGGAGAAGGAGAGGGCCCACGAGCACGGCGGCTGCCTGTCGCTCACCGACGCGCGGCTGCTCCTGATGCCCGTGCGGTCGTTTGCGGGCGTCTTCGCCTGGGTCACGTGCAAGCTCGTCCTCGAGCGCTTCCTGCGCGACCTCCGGGCCGCCCGCGACACGCCGCCGCAAGGACCCGGCTGCGCCGTCTTCGACGAGACCCTCCTGGGGCAGCTTCCGACCGAGACCGACGAGGTGCTGCTCACGAGCACCCCGCGGCTGAAGACGGGCCAAGGGAAGGTCGTCCTCGAGGACGCAGCCTTCACGCCGAGGAGCGGCGACGACGGCAAGGCGGCCGAGGCCGTGGCCGCGGCGCTCCTGCCGTACCTGCCGGCCGACCCGCTCGGACAGCGGCTCTCGAGCCACCTCGCCATCGTCTCGAACGACGCATTCCGGGACTTCGCCGTCTACTCCACCGAGATCGTCACCCGCATCGCCATCGACCAGGCGAAGGGGACCGTCCAAACCGGCGCGCTCTGGACCGAGGAGCTGCTGCCGACCGATACGGTGCTCTACTGCCTCGCCCTGGCGGCCAAGCCGAGGAAGGCAGGCAAGGAAGTGATCTCGGACGCGGAGGTCCTGCCGTTCGTCACGGAGAAGATTCTCGGGGGGGCGGGGCTGCTTCAGCTCGGCGGGGATGAGACGGTCGGCCGCGGACTCGTGCGGGTCGCCTGGCGCAAGGCGCCCAAGGCGCCCGAAAAGAAGGAGGGGTGACATGCCCGGCCATGACGAACCCGGTCTTGTTCAGACGCTCGACCAACTCCGCGCCGGCTACGCTTGGTTCCGCGTGCAGGAGGCGGAGAAGAAGGGCGAGGAGGTCCTAAAGAAGTACACGAGCCTCGTCAAGAAGCTCCCCGCGGTGATCGCCGGCAGCGGGCTGGGACAAGCGCTGGCGTTCCTTCGGGCCAAGGCCAAGAGCGACTCGACGGACGACAGCGTTTCCAGCGAGAAGCAGGCCCACCGTCTGGCGTACGACGACCTGGACTCGTGGCTTCGGGCGAAGCCGGGAGCGCAGTTCTACGTCGGTCCCTATGTGGACGCCGGCGACGTGCTCCGCGGGGTCAGAGAGGGATCCCAGGAACGCTACCGGCACGCCAGGGCCGAGGCCCTCGCCGTGCTGTCGTACCTCCGGCTCTTCGCAGACGGCTTGAAGAAGGAGAAAAAGGCCGGAAAGGAGAACGGCGATGCCGGTGCTGCCGCTTCCTGAGGACCTCCGCCAGGCAGTCGGCGGCGAACGGGCTCTGCCGGCGTGCTCGAACTTCGGGCTCGGCTTCCAGATATACGTCCACCACGCCCGCGACGAGTGGGGCTACTCGGGCGACGAGAAGAGCGCGGTCTGGAAGGACGTCGTCGCTCTCTCGGAGAGGCTCCACGAGGGCGGGTACGACGGAGTCCAGGAGCGTCTGACGCAGCGTCACGAAAGCCTGGTCCGCGATCTTCGCTCCCACTACGGCAACGATGACTGCGTCGCCGTGTTCGAGGGAAGGGTCGCCTGGCGCTTGACCGTGGGGCTCGGCAATGAGCACCCGCTCGAGAACGGAGTGACGCTCCACCGGCTCTACGGCGTGCCGTTCCTCCCCGGCTCCGCGATCAAGGGCGTCACGCGGGCTCGGGTCCTCGAGGAGGAGGCCGACCGGCTCGGCCTCTCGTGG
>JACRCS010000811.1 GCA_016218905.1 Deltaproteobacteria bacterium | reverse complement strand
TCGCCCTGCTGGGGAGGGGGCTTCGAATCGCCGGAGGATCGGCCCGGGCCTACTACCTGCTCGTGGAGGCCGAGGGGAGGGAGCGGGCTGTGTGCCTGGTTCCTCGCGGAGCGGAGGAGGGGAGGGAGACCCGGCTCTCCGGGCGGTCTTTCACCCTCCGGCTCGGCCAGCCGGTCCGGTTCCTCGTCGTCTCCACGACGGGCGACGCTCCGCATCGGCCGGGCGACGTGGTGGACTGGGACGCCGAGGCCATGGCCCCCCTTCCGCCCCTCGCCACCGTGTTGGCGGACGAGGTCGGTACGGAGGCCGGGGAGGAGAGCGTGGAGCTCGCCGCCGGCGTCACGGAGGTCGGGACGCTCGAGGTGAGCTGCGTCTCCACGGCGGCTTCGGGCCGCCGCTGGCGGCTCGAGTTCGACCTTCGGGCGGGTAGGGAGGCCGCGCCGAGATCGACGCTGGGACCCTCCCACCCCCGGGCCGAGGCGGCTTCGAAGCGGATCGAGCGGGCGTACGGGAGCCGGTCCCAGGCGGTGAACCCGCGGGAGATCCGGGGCCTCAGGGCGGACCTGGAGGGACTGCTCGGGAAGAGAGAGGCCTGGAGTGCACCGCTCCTGCGGGAGCTCTTCGGCTTCCTTTGGGCGCACGTCCGCCGCCGCCGTCGCACGGCCGACCACGAGCGGGCGTGGCTCAACCTGGCGGGCTACTGCCTCCGGCCGGGGTTCGGCTATCCCCTGGACGACTGGCGCGCGGGCGAGCTCTGGGAGATCTACAGCGAGGGAGTCCAGCACGCAGCCGAGCTCCAGGTCTGGTCGGAGTGGTGGACGCTCTGGCGGCGGGTCGCGGGAGGGCTCACGCCGGCCGCCCAGGAGGCGATCCTCGACGACCTCTCCTTCTACCTGAAGCCCCCGGCGCGGCGCGGCACGCGTCCGCACGGGCCGCGGAAACAGGGCGAAGAGGACATGGTGCGCCTCGCCGGAGCGCTCGAGCGCCTGCCCGGGACACGGAAGGCGGAGGTCGGTTCCTGGCTCCTGGAGAGCCTCGGGCGACCCCAGGCGCCGCGGGGTGGGTGGTGGTCCCTCGGGCGGCTCGGTGCGCGGGTGCCGCTCTACGGGAGCGCCCATGAAGTGGTCCCCCGAGACGTCGCCGCGGAGTGGGTGCAGAGCGCGCTCGCCCTCGACTGGAAGACGGTTCCGGAGGCGGCCTTCGCGGCCGCGCTCATGGCCCGCCTGAGCGACGACCGCGACCGGGACCTGCCGGCCGGGCTCCGCTCGGCGGTGGCGGGCCGGCTGCGCTCGGCGAAGACGCCGGCGAGCTGGGCCCGCATGGTGGAGGGGGTGGTGGAGCTGGAGGCGACGGACCAGCAGAGGATCTGGGGAGATTCGCTCCCTCCGGGCCTGAAACTCGCCGCCTGAGGCGCCGCGGCAGGGCGCTCGTCCCGGCCCGGAATCTTCCCGCAGGCGCGGCTTCGCGAGCTCTTGACACCCCCTCTCCGGCCACTATGTTCGCCGATGGGGTTCTCTGTCTTCAAGGAGGCTGCGATGTCTCTTCAGGAAGAGCTCAAGGCGCTCGCGCGCGTATCCGAAGCACCCCAACCGTTCGTGACCTTCTACCTCAACACAAAATGGGACAGTGAAAAGCAGCGGGAGAGAGTCCGCATCTTCGTGAAATCGAAGCTGCGCGACCTCCTGGCGAAGAACGATCACCTCCCCGCGGAAGCCCGCCGGGCATTGGAAGTGGACGCCGAGCGGATCGACCAGTACGTCCGGGGGCTCGTCGCGAGGGAGCACGACGAGAGCTTCGCCGGGATCGCGATCTTCAGCTGCGCCGGCCTCGGCGTGCACCGGATCATCAAGAGCTACGCTCCCTTCGAAGAGGGCTTCGAGTGCTGCAGCCGGCCCGCGCTGCGGCCCGCCCTCCACGCCGTCCGCGCCGGCGAGCCGGCGCTCCTCTGCATGATCCAGGGCGACGCGGGCCGGCTCCTCGAGTTCGAGATGGGCGGGGTCCGCAGGGAATTCGCCTTCGAGGACGAGGAGTTCCCCGGTCGGCACGAACAGGGGGGGTGGAGCCAGGCGAGGTTTCAGCGCCACGTGCGAGAGCACCTGATGCGTAATTTGAGCAAGCTCGCCGAGCAGGCGGTGAAGTGGCTCGACGAACGGAAGAGCTCGCGCATCCTCCTCTCCGGGCCCGAGGCGGACGTGGCCCTCTTCGAATCCTATCTGCCGAAGAGGCTGCGCGGCGGTATCCTGGCGCGACTGGCCATCGATCCCAACGCCACGAAGGACGTGGTGGAGGCAGAGGTCCGGCGCGCGCTCGAGGACGGCATGGAGGAGGGAGACCGTGCGGCGCTCGACGAGCTCCTCGACCTGCTCGGCTCGCCCCGGGCGATCACGGGGCCCGACGCGGTGGCCCAGGCCGTGGCCGCCGGCAAGGTGCGCACGCTCTACATCGACGGCCGCTTCCGGGAGCCGGGTTGGAAGTGCTTTTCTTGCGGCGCCCTCGGCGTGAAGGTCCCCTTGGGGTGCCCTGTCTGCCAGACGCCGGTCGAGACCGTGGAGCTGGGCGAGGAGTTGGTCCGGGGAACGCTCGCCGCCGACGGGGACGTGGTCCCGGTTCGCGAGCACGAGGGATTGCGAGCCGAGGGCGGGGTCGCGGCCGCCCTCCGGTACGGTTGACCGGTTACTTCAACACTAGCAGCGAAGGAGGACCAGATGGCCGTTGCACGGGTGACCGAGATCATCGCCGCTTCCGAGGAGAGCTTCGACGACGCGGTCCGGACGGGGTTCGACCGGGCCACGAAGACCCTGCGCAACATCACGGGTTTCCACGTCACCGAGTGGAAGGCGAGCGTAAAGGACGAGGCGATCTCGGAGTATCGCGTCACCCTGAAGGTGACCTTCCTGCTAGAAGATACGTTGTAGCGGAGACCCCTGCCTCATTGGATCCGGGCGAGCGCTTCTTGGAGCGCGGTGAGGCAGGCGGGGGGAACGCGCAGGTTGCCGAAGCCGACCCCGAGATCAGGGCCGGTTTCGTCGCGTTGATGGAAGTCGCTCCCGCCCGTGACGAGTAGCCCGTGCCTCCGCGCGAGCGCGATGTACGAGGCGGTCTGCTCGGGCGTGTGCCGGCTGTAGTAGGTCTCGATGCCGGCGAGGCCCAGCGCCAGGAGGCGCTCCGTGAGCGCCGGAAGGCGGCCCGGGTAGTCCTTTTCAATGAGGCCCGGGTGTGCGAGGACCACCAGTCCGCCGGCTTCGCGGATGACCTCGCACGCCCTGGCCGGCGTGAGGCGGGCCTTGTCGACGTAGGCCGCGGCGCCCCTCCCCAGGAACTTGTCGAACGCGGACTGGATCGAGTCGACCGCGCGCTTTCGCACCAGGACCCGGGCGAAGTGGGGCCGCCCCACGAGCGACGAGCCCGCTTCCTCGAGTACCTCTTCCATGGTGATGTCGATCCCGTGGCCGCGCAGCTTCTCGATCATCCTGGGGTTTCGCTGCCGGCGGCTCTCCTCCAGGAACGCGAAGGCCTCCGCCACGGCGGGAGTCGTCCTCCGGAAGCCGTAGCCCAGGATGTGAAAGGTGACGCCGTCCCAGTGGGTCGAGATCTCCACGCCCGGGATGACCCGGATTTCCTTGCCCCGAGCGGCCTCGAGTGCCTCGGGGTTGCCGTCGATGGTGTCGTGGTCCGTGATCGCGACGGCGCCGAGCCCGCGGGCGAGGGCGTAGTCCACGATCTCTGCCGGCGTGAGGGCGCCGTCGGAGCAACGGGTGTGCACGTGGAGATCGATGAGCGCTTCAGCCATCAGACACACGGTCCTTCAGAGGGGACGCACCTGTATACCAAATCAAAAACCCCAAAACAATCTTGACTTTAGCTCATCTGACATCTAGCATTCCGCTGCTCGAAAACGGCTTGCCCCCGTAGCTCAGGTGGATAGAGCACAGGATTCCTAATCCTGGTGCCGCAGGTTCGAGTCCTGCCGGGGGCACCAAGATTGTTCATCTCCGGAGTTCGACTGCCGAGGAGGTATACATGAACAAGTCCGAACTGGTCAAAGCCGTATCTGACAAGAGCGGGCTGCCCGTAAAGGCAGCAAAAGAAATCGTCGAAGCTTTTTTTGATTCTTTCATCGACGCGATGCTGCAAGATCAACGCATCGAAATTCGGGGCTTCGGAAGTTTTACCAATAAGAGCTATGACGCTTACATCGGTCGAAATCCGAAGACAGGCGAAAAGATAGAGGTTCCCGAGAAGAAGCTGCCGTTCTTCAAAGTGGGCAAAGAACTCAAAGTCAGGGTAGACTTCTGACCGCTCGGGCCGGGGCGCCGCCCGAGAGCTTCTCCGCTTCGACGGCGCAGGCTGTCCTGGACTTGACATGAGCGGCTCTCGTACACGTGTAAGAACGGCTGAATCAGGTGACAACGCTACGGGTGACGGGGGGGGCGCGCTCCACGGGAGGGAGGCGAACGAACCAGCGGAAACGTTCGCCTTCTTGCGGGAACTCCTCCATGACGACGATCTCTGAGGCCGCGCGCGACCGGAAGCTCTCGTTCCGCCTCCTCGAAAAGATCGAACCCTGCTGCGGCCGTTCGTCGGCGTCGCGCACGCCTGCGGCGTCCCCGGGGGCCTCCGTCCCCAGCCGTTCCTTCGCCGCGACGACGGCTCCCGCCGCTTCTACCCTCGGCGAGACGAAAGAGCTCGGCCTCACCCGTTTTCCGTCCTGCGCAGAGAGGGCCACACCCAGGGGCCGGGCTCCTGCGCCTTGGGGCATGCGTGCGGAGTCTTCGGCGTTAAGCCCCCTCGCAGTTCTTCCGAAGAGTACCCGCGTGCCTTTTGTGACGGCGAGTTCCGAGCCCGAAGAGATTCCGGGCGGCTTGCCGTGGCCTGGGGAGCCCTCCGGGGAGCTGCTGCCCCGCATCTGTTGAACGGGGAGTTTCAGTACAGATGGCGAGTTTGATGATCGTAGACGACGACCCGGGAATCCAGCAGTACCTACAGAGCCTACTTTCGCTCGCAGGGTACCGCGTGGAGGCGGTCGGGAGCGGGATCGAAGCCCTGGCGCGTCTTGACAATGGCTTTCGGCCGGACGCCGTGATCCTCGACATCATGATGCCCGGCATGGATGGCATCGAGACGCTGACGCACCTCCAGGAGAAGGACCCGGACCTTCCCGTGATCATGCTCTCCGGCGCGGGTCAGACCTCCGTCGTGGTCAAGGCGATGAAGGCCGGCGCGTACGACTACATCGACAAGGCGTTCGAGGCCGACGAGCTCGAGATGGCCGTCGAGAAGGCCGTCGAGCGGCGGCGGCTGGTCGAGGAGATCAGCGCGCTCAAGTCCCAGCTTCGCGAGCAGGAGGAGAGCGACCCGATCGTCGGGGTGAGCCCGGTGGTCCAGGCGATGAAGGAGCTCCTGGACAATATCGCCGACACGGACGTGACGGTGCTGGTCGAGGGCGAGAGCGGGGTGGGAAAGGAGCTCGTCGCTCGCCGGCTCCACCGCAAGTCCCGGCGCCGTAACGAGCGCTGGGTGAAGGTCAACTGCGCCGCCCTCCCCCCCGACCTCCTGGATAGCGAGCTCTTCGGCTATGAGAAGGGCGCCTTCACCGGGGCGCTCAAGCGCAAGGAGGGCAAGTTCGAGTACGCCCACAAGGGGACGATCTTTCTCGACGAGATCGGGGAGATGAGCCTGCCGCTCCAGGCGAAGATGCTCCAGGTCTTACAGGATCGGGAGTTCACCCGCCTCGGCGGCAACGAGACCGTCCGCGTGGACGTGCGGGTGGTCTGCGCGACGAACCGGGATCTCAAGGCCGCCGTCCAGGAGAAGCAGTTCCGGGAAGACCTCTACTACCGCCTGAACGTCGTCAACGTGCGCGTCGCTCCGCTGCGGGAGCGCCAGGAGGACATCCCGCTCCTCGCCCGGTACTTCATGCACAAGTACGCCGAGAAGTACGGGCGCAGCCGCACCGAGATCTCGGACCCCCTGATGGCGCACTTCCTCTCCTACGACTGGCCGGGGAATGTGCGGGAGCTCGAGAACCTGGTCAAGCGCCTCATGATCCTCGACGACGAGCGCTTCATCTTCGCCGAATTCAAAAGCAAGAACGTCATCCCGGCGCCGCCCCCCGCCGCGCCCCCTCCGACCCGGGAGGAGATCGATCTCAACGGCGGCGTGATCAGCCTCAAGGAAGTGGCCCGGCAGGCGTGCCTCGAGGCGGAACGGCGCATGATCGCGGCCGTCCTCAACCAGACGAACTGGAACCGCCGCAAGGCGGCGCGCATCCTGGACGTCAGCTACAAGACCTTGCTCTACAAGATTCGGGAATGCGGGCTGGAGCGGGCGTAGAAAAGAGTTGAGGTTCAGGCGGAATTCGAGAAGTCGTGACGGAACGGATTGGCTAGTAGCTGTGGGAGCGGCCTCCTGGCCGCGATGGTCCTCGCTGGATCGGCCTGCGGCCGAGATCGTGGTCTGGAGACCACTCTCACAGGATGCCGAAACCCGAGCAAGCTCCCCCGCCTGTGGGACCGAAGGCCGGCTCGAGCTCGGCGTCCTCGGCTTTACTACTAACACCTAACAGCTAACACCTAACCTCTACCGGGGCTTGCAGCCCCGGTAGAGTGTCGCTACGCCGAGGGTCAGATCCTCGTACGAGACGCCGCAAAAGCCCTGCTCCTCCATCATCTCAGCGAACTCCTCTCTGGCCGGGAAGGCCGCGACGCTCCGGGGCAGGTATCGGTACGCGCGGAAGTTGCCCGAGACCACCCCTCCCAGCAGCGGCAGGAGCCGGTGGAAGTAGAACCCGTAGCCGGCGCGGACGAGCGGGTTGGGCGGTAGCGAGAAGTCCAGGACCAGCGCCACGCCGCCGGCCCTCAGGACCCGGGCGATCTCCCCCAGCGCCCTCTCCCTCCGGACGACGTTCCGAATCCCGAACGCCATGGTGACGGCGTCGAAGGAGTCGCTGCGGTACGGCAGGTCCTCGGCGGAGGCGTTCTGGAGGAGCAGCGGGGCCGCCTTCCCCGAGCGCGCCAGC
>JACRCS010000810.1 GCA_016218905.1 Deltaproteobacteria bacterium | reverse complement strand
GGCGACGACGTTCCCCTTCTTCACGCGCTGCTTCTCCTCGACGGCGACGCGCTCGAGTGTCCCGGCGAAGTCGGCGCTGACGACGATGTCCGTGCCCGGGGAGGGGGTGACGCGCCCCTCGGCGACGACGCGGGAGGAAGCCGCGGCCAGGGCGAGAGGGCGAGCCGACCGCTCGGGCGTCGCGTCGGCGGTGTGGCGGATTGCGGTGATGCTGGCTGCGAGGAACGCAACGGCGGGGAGGGCATAGAGGAGGACTTTCTTCGTGGTCATGGCGTCTCTCCGTACGAGCGGGTCAGGCGGCGAGGAGGCCGTCGCGGATGATCTCGACGCGGTCGGCGATGGAACGGACCTTCGGGTCGTGGGTGACGATGACGAGGGCCCGGTTCTCCTGCCGGGCGAGGGCGCGGAACATCTCGAGGACCTGCTGGCCCGCGAGGGAGTCGAGGTTTGCCGTCGGCTCGTCGGCGAGGAGGAGCGGCTGCGCGCCGGCGAGGGCGCGTGCGATGGCAACGCGCTGCTTCTGCCCGCCCGAGAGGTCTCGCGGGAGGAAGCTCTTCCGGTCGGAAAGGCCGACGGCGTCCAGGACCCGCTCGGCCTCCCTCCGGGCGGCCTTCCCCTTCACGCCTCGCACGTTGAGCGAGTACTCGACGTTCTCGACGGCGGAGAGGGCGGGGAAGAGGTTGAACTGCTGGAAGACGAAGCCGATCGATTTCCGCCGGATTGCCGGGAGGTCCTGCGGGCGGGAGAGGTCTACTTCGTGCCCGTCGACGACGACGCGCCCCTCGGTCGGCGTCAGGATACAGCCGAGAATCGAGAGGAGGGTCGTCTTCCCGGAGCCCGAAGGGCCCTCGAGAGCGACGTTCTCGCCTCTTTTCGCGTCGAGGGAGACCCCGCGGAGTACCTCGACGGTCTGCTTTCCTTCGATGAAGCGCTTGACGACGTTCTGAGACGTGAGGACGGTCATCGGAGACTCCTTGCACAGGGGGCCCGACCCGGGGCCCCGAAAGAGGTCGAGTGGGTGCGGGCTCAGCCGCGGAAGACGAGGGCCGGATCGAGGGCGGCGACCTTACGGAACGACACCATCGACGCGGCGAGGCAGAGAAGGACGGTCCCTCCGAGGACGACCGCCCCGAAGTCGGGGGTGATGATCAGCTTGAGCCCCGCCCTCTCCATCCCGGGCCCGACGGCGAGGGCAAAGGCGGCCCCGACGGCGAATCCGAGCACCGCGGCCATAACAGACTGCTCGGCGAGGATCCGGTAGATGTCAGCGTTGTTCCCGCCGATCGCCTTCAACGTCCCGAACTCCTTCAGGTGCTCCATCGTCGAGGTGTAGAGCGTCAGCGCCACGACGACGACGCCGACGAGGACTCCGAGAAAGACGGTGAGGTACATGTTGAGGCCGATGCCGGTGCTCTTGACCCAGTACGCGCGGGAGCGCGCCGCCCACTCGGCCTTGGTGAAGACGTCGTTGAAGGGGAGGCGCCGGGTGATCTCCTCACGGACCGCGGCGACGTCCGCCCCGCGCGCGAGCTTCACGAGGACGTAGGTCGTCTTGCCGCGAAGCGTCTGGTAGGAGAGCTCCTGGGCGAGAGCGGTGTCCATGAAGGCGATCGGCGTCGTCGTGAAGGAGCGGGCGGCGGCGGTCCGGCCGATGATCTTCAGACGCCGTTCGGCGATCTCGCGGTACTCGCCCACGGCGAACGGGCCGTAGCGGCGAGTGGCCGAGTCGTCGAGGAAGAAGAAGTCCCCTCGCGGGAGGTCCTCTATGCGTCCCTCGGAGACGTTCCAGGGGAGGTTCCAGGCCTTGAAGTCCTCGAGCGCGTAGACGAGCGTCCCTTCCTGCGCCCCGGTCGGCAGGCTCAGCTGCATGAACCAGACGATCAGGTTGTCGGCCCTCTCTACACCCGGGATCGAGCGGACGCGCTGGACGTAGCTCTCCGGGAAGGTGTGGGAGAAATCGATGTTCGGGGTGTTGCGGGAGGTGACCCAGAGGTCGGCGTCGGTGTTCTCGATCGTGATCGAGGCATTGTCGAGAAGGCCGAGGAACAGGCCGACCTGGACGAAGACGAGCGTGACGGCGAAAGCGACGCCAGCGATCGTGATGACGAAGCGGAGCTTGTCGTGGAAGAGGTTGCGGCGCGCGAGCGAGACCATGGCAGGCCCCTACTTCGAAATCCCGTGGCTGAACGACTCGACGACGAGCGTGACGGTCTTCTTCAGCGGCTTCCAGTCGATCCAGCCATCGTGGCCCTTCGCCAGGTGGAGCGAGACGACGCCGTGGACGCCGGCCCAGGCCGCCTGCGCGACGATCTGCGGGTCCTTCAGCTCCGGGCGGAGCTGGCCCTTCTCGATCGCCTCGGCAACCGTATGGACCAGGAAGGCGTAGGCGTCAGCTTCGGGGTTCCCCTTCCGCTTCGCCATCTCCTCGTCGTCCTTCTCCGGGATCTGGTGCGGCGTCATGAACATGAGTTGGTAGTGGTTCGGGTGCTCGAGCGCGAAGTCGGCGTAGGCGAGGCCGACCTTCTTCAACCGCTCGAGGGGGTCCGGCTCGCGCGCGATCCGCTGGAAGGCCTTCGCGAGGGAGTCGAAGTCACCGAGGCAGAGCTCGCGGACGAGGCTCTCCTTGTCCTTGAAGTGGAGGTATATGGCGGTGGGGGAGTACTCGATCGCCTCGGCGATCTTCCGCATCGTGACCGCGTCGTAGCCGTCCCGGGCGAAGAGGTCGCGTGCGGCGTCGAGGATGCGCCCCCGGACCAGTTCCCTTTCTCTCTCTCGTCTCTCGGCGACGCCCATCGGTTGTGACCCCCGTTCCGTATCGTAACAACGTTAAGTATGGGAACGCTGTTTCTGGTTGTCAAGGGCCAGCTGAAGAAACCACCCCGGCCCGCATGCCGAGGCTCAAGGAAGCGGGTCGGGAGAAGTCATGGAGCCCGCCACGAGACTCGAGGGTGTCCTCAGGCGGCGCCGGGCCGCCGCCGAAGCCGTGGTTCATCCGGGTACCG
>JACRCS010000809.1 GCA_016218905.1 Deltaproteobacteria bacterium | reverse complement strand
GCAGGCCCATCCGGAAGCCCGGCTTGTCCGTGATCTGGGCCAGGGTGAGCGTGCGCCCGAGGAAGCAGCCTTCGAAGGCGAGGACGCGGGGCGCCGGGCGCCGGGCGTGGAACGCGATCTTGAGGGCGTTCTCGTTGGCCATCGCGCCGCTGGTCGTGAAGAAGCAGTGGGCGAGCCGGCCTCCACCGCGGTTGGCGGTCCGGAGGAGGAGCTCCGCGAGATGGATCGGCTCTCGGCCCTGCTGGAGATTTCCGAGCATGACCACGTCCTGGAGCGCGGCCCCGAGGGCGGCGTCCAAGAGCGCCGGCGCCCCGTGACCGAAGTGGTGGACGCCGATGCCCGAGATCATGTCGTACTTGACGCTGCCGTCGGCGAGCTCCACCAGGCAGCCGCGGCCGAAGCCGCTCGCCAGGTAAGGGAAGTAGAGGCGGCCCGCCCGGAGCTCTTCGAACCGGCCGAGGAGCCGGGCGTACTGCTCCGCCCGCTGCGCGTCCGGGGGCCGTGGCCCCGTGAGGCCGGCCTGGTGATCGTGCAGCGCCTCCAGCACGAGCTTTCGAGCCTTGGCGACGCGCGGGTCTGCGGCGAAAGCCTCCGCGAGAAGCTTCTCCATCTACGTCCGCCTCTCCTCTCCTCCCGCCGGCGCCACTCGTCCGGCGGCGAGCTTCATCAGGAAGAGTGCCGTGAGCTTCGCCCGCTCCGCGAGGCTCTCCAAGACGATGAACTCCCGTTCGCTGTGGAGCTCGGCGCCCCTCGGGCCGAGGCTGTCGACCGTCGGCAGGCCCGCCGCCGCAAGGAGGTTTCCGTCCGAGGCGCCTCCGCTCGGCCGCCACGTGAGCTCGAACCCGAGGTCCGCCGCACACCCGGCGAGCTGCGACAGGAGGAGCTCCGTGGACGGCTCCAGCGGCTTCGGGGGCCGGCTGAACTCGCCTCGGATGTCCACCGAGATGCCGTCCCGGCTGAGCTCCGCCGCGGCCGCGGCCACGAAGGCCTCCGCCTCCGCCTGCTCTTCCGGCCGCTCGACCCGTACGTTGAAGCGGCAGCGGGCGAGATCCGGCACGACATTGGACGCCGTGCCGCCTTCGATTTCGCCGGGGTTCACGAAGATGCCCGGCCGGTGGAGCTCCACGAGCCGGAGGATCAGCGCCGAGAGCGCCACGATGGCATTTCGTCCTTCCTCGGGGTTGCGGCCGGCGTGGGCGGTCCGGCCCTGCACGGTGGCGGTGAAGTTCCCTGACCCCTTTCGCGCGCTGACGAGCGCGCCGTCGACGAAAGCCGGCTCGAAGAGGAGCCCGACCCGGCAGCGCCGGGCGGCCTGCGCGAAGAACGGCCGGGAGCCGGGGGACCCGATCTCCTCGTCGGAGTTGACGATTACCTCCCAACCGAGGGCCTCTGCCCAGGGGCTCCGTTCGAAGGCCTCGAGCGCGGTGAGGAGGACGACGAGACCGCCCTTGGCGTCGGCGACCCCGGGGCCCCGCAGGGTGGCGCCATCGAGGCGCTCCACGCGGCGGAAGGGGTGATCCGGTCCGAAGACGGTGTCCATGTGGATCCCGAGGAGCACCCGCAGCGGCGCCTCGGGCCGCTTGAGCGCCAGCAGTGTTCCACCGAGCGCGGGAAGGCCGGGAGCGGCACCGGGCGGAGCGACCGCCTCCACCCGAGCGCCGAGGGCCCGCAACGCCGCCGAGATCTCTCCGGCCATCCGCGAGAGCCCCGGCAGATCGCCGCTTCCCGAACCGATCTCGGCCCACCGGCAGAGGAGCGCCACCATGGCGTCCGCCTGGCCGTCGATCCAGTTCACGTGGGGCGCGAACTCCAAAGTCCCTCCAGCGGCGAAACCACTCCGTCCCGGTCCAGATTACTGGAAGCGCGGGCGGGGGCAAGAACCCACGTTCGAGGCTATTCGTTTCGTCAAGTGCCTTTGGCTCGGCTTCGCGCAGCCGCCATTGGGGGAAGCGCGAGGGCGGAGCCGTGGGAAAAGAGCTAGAGGGATGCGGGGTGGGTTGGGACCTCCGTGGATATCCCGGCGGGGCTGAAGTTCTTGCGAGTGACGACGGCCGGCTCCTTCACGAAGCCGTCGGCCGTCGCCCTTCCGAGTGGGGTAATCGTAGGCGACGTTACGAAACGCCACCGAACCGCGGCCGCTCTCGACCCTCTCGACGAGGTGAGGTTCGGAGCGAGGACGATGAGCGGAGAAGCGTTGTCTGCCCAGCGTCTACTCACGCCGATACTCCTCCGCGAGCTGCTCCTCGGTCACCTGAAAGGGCGAGACCTTATACCGCCGAAGGGCGTCCAAGAAGTCTCCCCGGTTCACCCCGGCGAGCTCGGCCGCTTTGGACTGCGACACCATCTGGAGCTCATACCACTTGACCGCGGCAGCCAGCCGCATCTCCTTCACGAAGTCGTCGGGCGTCGCCTTCAAAGCCGAAAACGCGCTCTCAGGCACTTCTACGCACAGCTGCATCCGCGCCCTCCTTCCTCAAAACAGCCCTGCTGGCCCTTCTTGGGCGGGGCCTTCGGCAGGTTCTCGATCTTTAGGCCATAAGTCGTCGTGGCTCCACTCTTAGCGCGAGCGCACCTGGTTACTCACCCACACGCTCCAATGCCTCGTCGAGAACCCGCCGAGAAAGATACAGTCCTGTCGAGGTGCCCGCCCCGGGAAAAGAAGATGAGAGGGGACGCGTTGAGGACAGCCTGCTCAGCCACGGTCCAGCTCCCGATCCAGGTCTTGGAAATCGACCCGGAACGATTCGGCACCCGCCCGAGCAAGGGCCAGGAGGAAGTCCGTGCGGTCGAGCCTCGCGATCTCCCTGTCGACGCAGGCGAGGTACTCCTCCACCTCGGGGCCGGGGGCCCGGGACCGAGCCAGCTCGAGGGCGCCGAGGATGGCGCCCAGGGGAGTGCCCACCTCGTGGGCGACCCCCGCGGCCACGCCATCCAGCTCTCCCAAGGCTCGCTGGTCCCGGAAGGCGCCTCGAGCGCGCCTCTCGCCGACGGCCGCCGGCTGGTGGTTCTCCCGGAGATTCAGCGCTCCGCCTCGGTCCGGGCTCTGAGCGCGAGAGCCCTCCTC
>JACRCS010000808.1 GCA_016218905.1 Deltaproteobacteria bacterium | reverse complement strand
TGGAGAGCTCGGCCCGCCGAACGCGGCCGGGCGGGCGCGGGTGGTTGCGGGCCCGTGGGACTTTCCTCACGGGCCCCCGGGGCTCATCCGCCCATAAACATGTTCGGCAGCCACAACGAGATCGCCGGGAAGAGGAGGAAGATCACCAGGCAGACCGACATGCCGCAGAGGTGCGGGTAGATCCCCTTGTACACCGTGGCCGTCGGCTCGCCCGTCACCCCGGAGACGACGAAGGCGTTGATGGCCATGGGCGGAATGATGATGCCGATCATGGTGACCACCGCGACGATCACGCCGAACCAGACCGGGTCGTAGCCGAGCTTGAGAACCACGGGCAGGAAGATCGGCGTCGCGAGGATCAGGAAGGCGAGATCCTCAATGAAGGACCCGCCCACCAGGTAGACCAGGATGATCAGCAGCATGACCACGAAGCGGGGCACGGCGAGTCCCCCCATCCACTCCGCGATGTGGGCCGGGATCTGCGTGACGACGAAGAAGTGGCCCATGATCGTGGCGCCGGCGATGAGCATGAGCGTCATGCACCCGATGCGCAAGGTGTCGAGGACGGCCTTGACGAAGCGGTTCAGGTTCATGTCCTTCTTCGCGGTGGTGAGGAGCAGGACCGCGAAGGCGCCGACGCTGCCCGCCTCGGTGGGCGTGAAGAAGCCCTTCATGAGGCCGCCGACGACGACGGCGAAGACGACCAGGACCCAGAAGATCGGCGGGAGGGAGCGAAGGCGCGCGCCCCAGGTGGACCGCTCGCCCGCAGGGCCCATGGCCGGGTTGATCTTGCACCAGCCGAAGAGGGTCACCATGAAGGTGAACGCGAGGATCAGGCCCGGGACGATCCCCGCGAGGAAGAGCTTGCCGATGGAGGTCTCGGTGAGAACGCCGTAGATGATGAGGACGACGCTCGGCGGGATGAGCACGCCCAGCGTCCCCACGGTGGCCACCGTGCCGCAGGAGAGGCGGCGGTCGTAGCCGTAGTGGTCCATCTCCGGGACCGCCACCGTCGCGAAGGTGGCGGCGGTCGCGGGGGAGGAACCGCAGATGGCCTTGAAGGAGGTCGCCGCCACGACCGTGCCGATGGCGAGCCCGCCGGGGATGTGACCCAGGAACTTGTACGCGCTGTTGTAAAGACTTCGTGCGATACCGCCGCTCGCGCCCACCTGGCCCATCAGGACGAAGAGCGGGATGACGGTGAAGCCGTACGACGTGAAGACGCTGAAGAAGTCCTTTGCGACCAGGTTCAGGGCGGCGTTGGTGTTCACGCACGCTGCGAACCCGATGAAGCCCGAGAGGGCCATGGCGAAGCCGATCTCAACCCCGATCGAGAAGAGGAAGAACAGCAGGAGGATCGTGAGTCCCCCGATGGCGAGATTGCTCATGTTTCCGCTCCGTTGTCCCCGAAGAGTCCTGCGCCGAGGACGAGACATTCAACGAGTGCCGCGAGGCCGATCCCGTACGCCAGCGGGAAGAGGGGGAGCTCCCGCAAGGGGGTCGTGTCGCCGGACGCCTTGAGGTCATTGCCCATCTTGTAGAGTTCGTAGGCGACCATCGCGAAGAGCCCCATGCCGATGAGGCGCGTGATCGGGATCAGGATCTTGTTCACCCAGTCCGGCAACTTGGCGGTGAGGAAGTCCATGAAGACATGGCCCCTGTCGATCGAGGTCTGCGGGATCGCGAACCCGATCGCCCAGGCGGCGAGGAAGCCGACGATCTCGTAGGTGCCCAGGATGGGGTGCTTGAACATGCGCAGGAAGACGTCGGTGACCGTGAGCAGCATGATCGTCGTCAGCGCTACCGCGGCGACCCAGAACATCGCCTTCGCAAGGGGGTGCGCGATCTTCTCCAGGAATTTCAAAGCCGTCCCTCTCAAAGCAGAGGGCCCCGCCCCGGAAACCCGGGCCGGGGCCGAATCGAAGCGTCTACCTGTTCTTCTTGAGCCAATCCTGGGCGAAGTGGAGGGCCTCCTCCCCCGGGAGTCCCTTCGCCTTCATGTTCGCCACGTAGTCGTTGATGACCGGCTTCACGACCTCCGCCCACCGCTCGTCTTCCGCCTTCGACAGGCGCACGATCTTCACGCCCTTCGACTGGGAGAACTCGAAGCCCTCTCTCTCGATCTGGTCCCAGACCTTGCCGCTCTTCTCGACCCACTCCTGGTTGATCTTCTCGATCGTAGCTTGGACGTCTCTCGGCAGGGCGTCCCACTTCTGCTTGTTCATGGCGACCCAGAAGAGGAGCGAGTACGAAGACCCGAAGTTCTGGGTCGAGTTGCCGACGACCTCCCCGAGCTTGAAGCCCTTGAGCGCTTCTTCGGGGGCGACGAAGCCTTCGACGACGCCCTTCCGGAGCGCGTCGTACGTCTCCGGCATGGGCATGGCGACCGGGGTCGCTCCCAGCGCGGCGACGACCCTGGCGCTCGTTCCGGTGCAGCGGATCTTCATGCCCTTGAGGTCCTCGAGCCTTCCCACCGGCTTCTTCGTATGAAAGATGCCCGGGCCGTGGGCCATGACGTACATGACCTTGGCGTCGCTGAACTCCTTGGGCTGGAACTTCTGCAGGTACGCGTTGGCGAGGCGCGTGGCCTGGAGCCCGCTCGTGTACCCGAGGGGGAGGTCGATCACTTCGGACAGGGGAAAGCGGCCCTTGGAGTAGCTCGCCACGGACATCCCGATGTCCGCGATCCCCTTCAGCACGCTGTCGTAGGTCTGGTCGGCGGGCGTCAGGGTGCCTCCCGCGAAGATGTTGATCTTCACCCCACCGTTGGTCCGCTTCTCGATCTCTCTCGCCCACTCGTTGACGAGGCCGGTGTGCGCGTGGGTCGCCGGGAAGAAGGTCGCATAGTTGAGCTCGACGGGCTTCGGGGCGGCCAGCGCGGAAACCGAACTCGCCATGAAGAAGAGCGCGCCGGCTGCGACTCCCAGCCCAAGACGCGGGGCCTTGCTGTGCGATTCCGATCGGATGACCATCTCGTGTCCTCCTTCTTTTGGGAGAGGGCGTGCACCGCCCGTTTGTTTGGCGACGAGTCCGGCGTCTTGACTTGCGAGCTCGTTGCAGGCGAGGACGGCCAAGCGCCCCGCACGTCTGTGCCGGCGCGCAGCGGGACGGCCGATTTTCACACCCTAAAATATTATTTCATTTCTGCCTCGGCGGCGAGTATTTAGCATTGGCCGCCGGCGTTGTCAATCGCGAAGGGTGTAGTTCAAACGCCGTATTCGGCTCGACTCCGACCCAGCACGTGTGGGGCGGCAGCGCTCAGTTGTTCTCTTCCTGGGACGGCGTTTTTGGGCGCCCAAGGATACCACAACACGCCTGCCGTACGGGCCTCGTTAATGCTCCGTAGAAAGCTACGTGCCGGCATGCCTCGGGTCGACGGCCGCGCAGATCCGACCGCGCTTCGCCGCTCCTCCGAGTGCGGACCGCGCGCGTCGCTCTCGGTGGCAGGGGGCAGCTGCGGCGCTCATAAGCTCACCTTGGCACTCGAGCGTCCTCCCCAGCGGCGCTTATGAAACCCTGCCTCCCGAGCGTCCTTCGGGCCGTCGCGTCGCTCCCGCCGCCCTGAAGCCCCGAAGCAGGGAGCCGGCCGGCAGCGGAAAACTCCGTTCTCTCGCATGAACAAAACCCGTTTGAATCAGGATGATGCCTTCCTTTCTAGGTAGTGTCAACGGAGAACGGTCGCTCCGACGGCCTCCCGACCTCGAGAGTTCGCCATGATGAACAGCGGCGCGAGGTGCTTCCTGAACGAGGGGGTCGTGTCAGGGTCGAACAGACCGTCTGGCGGTCCAAACCGACTCCATCTGGGCTCCGGTCGCTAGAAAAAGTTGGGGGACGCAGTTTCGCATCAGGTTTGGTTATGGTATTAGAGGCGTTGCTCCTGCCACTGCTGACCACGGGGACCGCTCATGATCAACTTCAACCAGCTCCGCTTCTTCTACGAGGCGGCGAAGTGCCAGAACTTCTCCCTCGCAGCCCGCAACCTCTGCGTCACGCAGCCGGCGGTCACGGCGCAGATCCGAAGTCTCGAGGAGCTCGTGGAGCTGCCGCTCTTCAAGCGCCGCGGCCGGCGCATGGCACTCTCCGAAGCCGGAGCGCTCCTCTTCCAGCACGCTCACGAGGTCTTCGAGCTCGAGAAGAAGATGGAGCGAGTGCTCGGAGAGATGAGGGAGCTCAAGCGCGGGCTCCTCAAGGTGGGGACGACGAGGACGTACGCCCGGTACCTCATGCCCGACCTCATCGCGCGGTTTCGGGCTTCCTATCCGCAGATCAAGATCATCCTGGAAGAGGGTAGCTCCTCCGAGGTCTGCCGGAGCCTCTTGGAGCTTCGGAATGAGCTCGCGGTGGTAGCGGTGGAGGACGAAGGCGCGGGGATGGAGCGCCTCCCCTTCCGCGAGGAGGAGGTCGTGCTGATCGCCGCCCCCGCGCATCCTCTCGCCAAACCTGCAGGGATCCGCTTCGAGGAGCTCCAGGGGCAGTTGATCCTGCTCAAGGAGGAGGGCTCGAGCACGTGCGCCGTCGTCCGGAAACGCTTCGAGGATCGCGGAATCCCCGCGAACATCCTCGTGCAGACGAGCAACGTCGAGTTCATCAAGGACATGGTGGAGCGCGGCGAGGGAGTCTCATTTCTGGTGCGCTCCGCCGTGGAGGAGGACGTCGAGGAGGGCCGGATCGTCATCGTTCCGATCGTCGACGAGACCTTTACCCTCCCCGTGCACATCGCGTACCTGAACGAGCACGCCCTCTCGCCCGCCGCCCGCGCCTTCCTCCAGATCCTGCGGGGCGAGGACGCTTGCGGCTCCGACGCCTAGCCGCAGCCGACAAGCTGTGGGAGCGGCCTCCAGGCCGCGATGCCTTTTCCGCGGGGTCGGCCTTCGGCCGAGATCGTGGTCTGGAGACCACTCCCACAAAGTCTACGAGCCCTGGGCCGAATCGGCGGGAGAACCCCTGATGACTGATGACTGATGACTGATCACTGATCACTGATCACTGATCTCAGGTGCCGCGGAAACTCGGCGTTCTCCGCTCCTGGAGGGCGCGTAGGGCCTCCTTGAGGTCCTCGCAGTGGAGCAGCGCCGCGTTCTTCACCGCCACGTACTCCAGGCCCGCCCGGACGCCGTGCTCGCGGCTGAAGCGGGAGACTTCCTTCGTTCCCTGGACGGCCAGGGGCGAGTTGGCGGCGATCTCGCCGGCGAGGGCCCGCGCCTCGGCCAGAAGGGCCTCCCTGTCCGGACAGACGCGAGTCACGAACCCGAGCCGGAGCGCTTCCTCGGCCGTGAAGTTCCGGCCGGTGAGGGCGAGCTCTCGAAACCAGCCCTCGCCGATGATCGCGGGGAGCCGCTGGAGGGTGCCGACGTCCGCGACGAGCCCTACCTTCGTCTCCCGCACCGCGAACGTCGCGCTCGCCTCGGCGATGCGTATGTCGCACGCCGTGAGGAGGTCGAGGCCGGCGCCGAGGCAGTAGCCGTGCACGGCCGCGATCACGGGCTTTGCGGCCCTCTCCGGCGCGCCGAGGTCTTCCTGCAGCTCGAGGATCTCTCGCCGCAGCCGCTCCCGGCCCGCGGCGTCCGGCTCCGCCAGGAGCTCGTCCAGGGCGGAGAGGTCGATCCCGGTGCAGAAGGCTCGCCCCTCCGCGCGCAGCACGATGACGCGGACCTCGGGATCTTTGTCCAGCCGTCGAACGCCTTCGCCGACGGCGCGAAAGGCGTCGAGGCTGAGCGCGTTCATGCGGTCGGGCCGGTCGAGGATCAGCCAGCCGATGGGTCCCTCGGCCTCCAGCCGGACGGGCGGGCGCTCGCTCATGCGTTCCTCCTGATGAGAGGCGGCCGGTCTCGCCGGCCGCGTGCGATCACTCCAGCGGCCACTTCCCGGCCGCGATGGATCGGTCCCAGCCGCGGTTCGACTGGGCGATGAAGCGCTCGGTCTCGAAGACCGGCTCGGCCACGGCTCCCCGGGTCTCGGGCGAGACCCGTCCGGCTTCGACGAGCTCCCGGCCGGCGGTCCGCGCCGCCGCCTTGATCCTCGCCACCGGCTCCGGGAGGACCTTCTCCAGGGAGAGGACGTAGCTCGTGGGTCGCACGAGCGAACCCGCGAAGTCGACGTGGAGGTTGCGGCAGAGCCGCTCCACGTGATCGATGAGACCGTCGAAGTTGTCGAGCTCGGGGAAGCCGGCGACGCTCACGAGGAAGACGCGCGGCAGACGCTCGTAGCGCCTGCCGTGCCGTACGTGCCCCTCCACGAGCTCGAAGTGGGGATCGAGGAGTGGGATCAGCCGATCGACGTAGAGCTTGAGCTGGGCGGTCATGCCGTCCAGGTAGACTGGGGTGCCGAGCACCAGGCAATCGGCTTCGCGCGTCCTCGCGAGGAGCTCGCCCATGTCGTCCTTCTGGACGCACATACCGGGAGTCTTTACCCAGCACCGGTAGCATCCGAGGCACCCCGCGATCTTCTTCCGCTGGAGGAAGACCGTCTCCGCTTCCGCGCCGGCCTCCCGGGCGCCGGCGAGGAGCTCCTCCATCAAGAGGTGGGTCATGCCCCGCTTCATCATGGGACTGCCGTTCAGCGCGAGGAGCTTCATGGCCCTGCCTTTCGAGTGAGACGGTCTCTGAGCGCGCAAGGGGC
Source organism: Deltaproteobacteria bacterium (assembly GCA_016218905.1). The sequence goes on along the minus strand of JACRCS010000808.1, from coordinate 18,544 downwards.
GCCAGTCCGGTGTCCATCCGGAAAGTGCCTTTCCGGATGGAGTGGTCAGTCTTCAGTTTTCAGTTGTCGGTTCAGGACCACAGGCTCAGCCCGGGTCAGGTCGAAGGGCACTCCCTGAGTGCTCGGCCCGCCCGGGGCGAAAACGGGCTCTTCCGGACGCGCGTCAGTCTAGCACTCGCGCCTACGGGGCTCCAATCCCTCCCGTCACCGGCTCCGAAGGGGTTGACAGAACCAGCCCATAAAGAGTACTTAAACTGGTTCGCTTGAAGGCTACCCTGCGGACCTCGCGCACCAACTCGTCGACAGCGGCAAGCGCGCCGCTCAGATCCTTTGGGTCTCCTGTCCCCCGACCTTCTGACGACCATCGAAGAACGAGCGAACCCATGAAGACGAAGACGCTCGAACAGATTCACGACAAGTGGACCCTCGCGAAGGCGCGAGAGCTCTACGGGATCGACAACTGGGGGGCGGGCTACTTCAAGGTGAACGGCGCCGGCGAAGTCTGCGTCTGCCCCGACACCTCCGACCCCGAGGCCTCGGCGAGCCTGATCGACATCGTCCGGGGACTGCGGGAACGGGGGCAGGAGCTGCCGGTCCTGATCCGGTTCGAGGACATCCTCGCCTCTCGGATCCGGCTCCTCAACAAGAGCTTCGCCAACGTCATCCGGACCTACGGCTACAAGGGGGCCTACCGGGGCGTCTTCCCGATCAAGGTCAATCAGCAGCAGCAGGTCGTGGAGGAGATCGCCTCTTACGGCAAGCGCTACCACCACGGCCTGGAGGCGGGCAGCAAGGCCGAGCTGATCGCGGCCATGGCCTACCTGGACGACCCGGAGGCGCTCCTCATCTGCAACGGGTACAAGGACGAGATGTTCATCCGGTTGACGCTCTACGCGCGGATGATCAACCTCAACTGCGTCTGCGTCATCGAGACCCTGAACGAGCTCCCGCTCATCATCCGCCTCTCCCGGGAGATGGGTGTGAAGCCCGTCCTCGGCGTCCGGATCAAGCTCTCGGCCACCGCGAGCGGTCACTGGCGGGAGTCGGGCGGCGACCGGAGCGTCTTCGGCCTCTCCACCTCCCAGATCATCGAGGCGGTGGACCTGCTGCGGGCCGAGGGCATGCTCGACTGCCTCCAGCTCCTCCACTACCACCTCGGTTCCCAGCTTCCGAACATCCGCCAGATCCGGACCGGACTCATGGAGGCGTGCCGCGTCTACGTGGGGCTCCTGGAGGAGGGGGCACCCATGGGGATGCTCGACCTCGGCGGCGGGCTCGCGGTCGACTACGACGGCTCCCACACGAACTTCGCGTCGAGCTGCAACTACACGATGGACGAGTACTGCCGCGACGTCATCGAGGTGGTGCAGGAGGTCATGGACGAGACCGGGACGCCCCACCCCGTGATCGTCACGGAGTCGGGCCGCGCCACGGTGGCGTACTACTCGGTGCTCATCTTCAACATCCTCGACGCGAGCCGGTTCGCCGGGGACGAGGCCCTGCCGCAGATCCCGGAGGACGCGAACTCCATCACCCGGAACATCCTGGAGACCGCCGCGAACATCCGCGAGAAGAACCTCCAGGAGCTCTACCACGACGCGATCTACTACCGCGACGAGGCGCGCGAGCTCTTCAAGCGCGGGCAGATCAGCATCCGGGAGCGGGCGCTAGTGGAGCGGATCTTCTGGTACGCGATGCAGAAGGTCCAGCGGGTGCTCGACGGGATGCGCTACGTGCCGGACGACTTCGAGGGTCTGGCGGAAGCCATGAGCGACATCTACTACGGGAACCTGAGCGTCTTCCAGTCGCTCCCGGACGTCTGGGCCATCGACCAGATCCTGCCGGTCATGCCCATCCACCGGCTCACGGAGCCCCCGACCCGGCGCGCGATCATCTCGGACATCACGTGCGACTGCGACGGCAAGATCGACCGCTTCATCGACCTCCAGGACGTCGCCCGGACGCTTCCGCTCCACGAGCTCCGCTCCGGCGACGAGTATCTGGTGGGCGTCTTCCTGGTCGGCGCCTACCAGGAGACGCTGGGTGACCTCCACAACCTCCTCGGCGACACGAACGTCGCCAGCGTGCACATCGGAGAGAACGGCGAGATCGAGTACGTCCGCGAGCTGGAGGGCGACTCGGTGGAGGACGTGCTCTCGTATGTCGAGTACGAGCCCCGGGAGCTCATGAACCGCTTCCGGGAGAAGGCCGAGCGGGCGGTCCGAGAAGGCCTCATCAACGGGCAACAGCGCCGGCTCCTGACCGCCGCCTACGAGGCGGGCCTGCGCGGCTACACCTACTACGGTTCGGACGAGGAGAACTCCGCACTCGCCAGGACCCCCGCGAACGGGGGCAACGGCAGGGTGCAGGAGGTCGCGGAGGCGAACGCATGAGCAAGGTACTCATCATCGGGGCCGGCGGAGTGGGCCGGGTGGTCGTACACAAATGCGCCCAGGCGCGGGACGTCTTCACCGAGATCACGCTCGCCTCCCGCACCGAAGCGAAGTGCAGGGCCATCGCGTCGGAGATCCGGCGCGTCCCCGTGAAGACCGCCCAGGTGGACGCCGACGACGCGGGACAGGTCGCGGCGCTGCTCCGGAGCGAGCGGCCGAGTCTCGTGATCAACGTGGCCCTGCCCTACCAGGACCTCGCCATCATGGATGCGTGCCTGGAGGCCGGCGTCGATTACCTCGACACGGCCAACTACGAGCCGCGGGACACGGCGAAGTTCGAGTACAGCTGGCAGTGGGCCTACGACGGGCGCTTCCGGGAGAAGCAGCTGATGGCGCTCCTCGGGAGCGGCTTCGACCCCGGCGTCACGAACGTCTTCACGGCGTACGCCGCCAAGCACTGCCTCGACCAGATCGAGGAGCTCGACATCATCGACGCCAACGCGGGGAGCCACGGGCAGCCCTTCGCCACCAACTTCAACCCCGAGATCAACATCCGGGAGGTGACGGCCGCCTGCCGTCACTGGGAAAACGGGCACTGGGTCGAGACACCCGCCCTCAAGACGAGGCGCACCTACGACTTCCCCGAGGGCATCGGGCCCATGGCGATCTACCGGATGTACCACGAGGAGATGGAGTCGCTGGTCAAGCACTTCCCCACCATCCGGAAGGCCCAGTTCTGGATGACGTTTTCGGACAATTACCTGAAGCACCTGGAGGTGCTCGAGAACGTCGGGATGACCCGCATCGACCCGGTCGAGTTCGAGGGGCACAAGATCGTCCCGCTTCAGTTCCTCAAGGCCGTCCTGCCGGATCCGGGCAGCCTCGGCCCGCTCACGAAGGGCCGGACGTGCATCGGCATCGTCGCCAGGGGGACGAAGGGCGGCAAGAAGCGCGAGGTCTACATCTACAACATTTGCGACCACGAGGAGGCCTACCGGGAGACGAACTCCCAGGCCATCAGCTACACCACCGGCGTGCCGGCGGCTGTGGGGGGGATCATGATGCTCACCGGCGCCTGGCGGGGCGAGGGCGTCTTCAACCTGGAGCAGTTCGATCCCGACCCGTTCCTGGCGAAGCTCGCGGAGATGGGGCTCCCCTGGAAGGTCGTGGAGCGCGACGGGTGGAGCGAGCTCTAGTGTCCCGTGCGGTTAGTTCGCGCGCTACTCCCAGCAGGCCGAATGGCGGCGAATCAGCGCCGTTCGGCCGTCGCAGGGACTGAATGGCAGGCAGAGGCTATCCGAACGGGACACTAGCCCTCACGCCCGCCCGGATCCACGCCATCCTGGCGGGTCTCCTGCTGGGGATGTTCCTCTCCGCGGTGGACCAGACCATCGTCTCCACCGCCCTGCCGACCATCGTGAGCGAGTTCGGCGGGATCGAGCGCATCTACTGGGTCCCCATCGCCTACGTCCTCACGTCGACGGCGAGCACCCCGCTCTACGGCAAGCTGAGCGACCTCTTCGGCCGGAGGATCATCTTCCAGGTCGCGACGGCCGTGTTCCTCCTCGGTTCCGTCCTGGCGGGTATCTCGGGTTCGCTCCTCCAACTCGTCGTCTTCCGGGGCGTCCAGGGGATTGGGGGCGGGGGGATCCTGGCCATGGCCTTCACGATCGTGGCGGACATCCTCCCGCCGCGCCAGAGGGGCCGCTACATCGGCTGGTTCACCGCCGTCTTCGCCGTCGCCGGCGTGGTGGGGCCGCTCCTGGGGGGCTTCTTCGTCGACCACCTCTCCTGGCGCTGGATCTTCTACATCAACCTCCCGCTGGGGCTCCTCTCGCTGGTGATCACGTCGGCTTACCTCCGCCTGCCCGCGCTCCACCGCCGGCAGAGGATCGACTATGCGGGGGCGGTGCTGCTCGTCGGGGCTGTGACCTGCCTCGTGCTCATCACCACTTGGGGCGGAAACGCCTTCGCCTGGGGCTCCCGGCAGCTCGTGGGCCTCGCTCTCGCCGGCGTGCTCCTCGTCGCGCTCTTCCTCCTCCAGGAGTTGAGGTCCGCGGCGCCGATCCTCCCCCTGGCCCTCTTCCGTAACCCGGTGATCGCGGTGACCGCGGCCTTGAGCTTCATCATCGGGGCCGCGATGTTCGGCGCCCTCGTCTTTCTGCCCCTCTTCCTCCAGGCGGTCAAGGGGCTGCCGGCCACCCTCTCCGGCCTCCTCCTGGCGCCCATGTCGGCGAGCCTGACGGTGGCGTCCGTCGTCACCGGGCGGCTCACCACGCGCACGGGGCGGTACAAGCATTGGGTCGTCCTCGGCGCCGTCTTCGTGACGGTGGCCATGGCCGCTCTGACCCGGCTCGATCTTTCGAGCACGAGCGCCTGGGTGGTAGGCTCCATGGTGACGCTCGGTCTGGGCCTCGGGATGATCCTGCCGATCCTGAATCTGGCCGCCCAAAACGCCGTGCGGGCGGCGGAGCTCGGCGTGGCGACGACCGCGGTCACCTTCGCGCGCACCCTCGGCGGCAGCCTCGGGATGGCGGGGTTCGGCGCGGCCCTGCGGGCCCACCTCGGCTGGGGCCTGGGGGACCTCGCGGCGCGGGGGAGCCTCCCGGCCGGCGTGGACGCCGGGAGCCTCACGAGGGGCGTGGACGCCATCCGGGCCCTGGCCGAACCGCTCCGGTCCGCGGTGCTCCAGTGCCTGGCGGGCTCCATCGCCTTCGTCTACGAGGTGGCGGTCCCCTTCGCCCTGCTCGGTTTCGTCCTCTCCTGCCTCCTCAAAGAGCTCCCGCTCCAGGACTCGGCACCGGTCCGCCCAGCTCAGCCGGACGAGGGGACACCCGAGCCGGCGCCCGACTTCGGAGCATAGACCGGTGGCCTCGAAGGCTCTCGACGTGGAGCGGATCTTGGAGCTCGCCCCCTCGCCGGCGCACGTCCTCGACCTGGGGAAGCTGCGCCGAAACCTGGCGGTGCTCGGGGAGGTGCAGCGCCGGAGCGGCGCAAAGATCCTGCTGGCCCTCAAGGCGTTCTCCATGTGGAGCGTCTTTCCGGCGATCCGGGAGACCCTCCACGGCGTCTGCGCGAGCTCGCCCTGGGAGGCCCGCCTCGGGCGGGAGGAGTTCGACCGCGAGGTCCACAGCTTCGCCGCCGGGCTCCGGGAAGCCGACGTGGTCGAGCTCCTCGAGACCTCCGACCACCTCGTCTTCAACTCCTTCGACCAGCTCGAGCGCTTCCGGCCGCTTTGGAAGGCCGAGCCGCGGGTCTCGGTCGGCCTGCGCGTGAACCCGGAGCACTCGGAGGGTCATACGCCCCTCTACGATCCCTGCGCCCCCTGCTCGAGGCTCGGCGTCCGGCGGACGGAGTTCGAGGGGCGCTCGCTCCGGGGCATCGACGGGCTCCACTTCCACACGCTCTGCGAGCACCTCTTCGAGCCGCTGGAGCGCACGGCCGGGGCGTTCGAGGAGAAGTTCGGACACCTCCTAGCCCGGATGAAGTGGCTCAATCTCGGCGGCGGCCACCACATCACCCGGGAGGGGTACGACGTCGACGGCCTGGTGGCCCTCGTCCGCCGGTTCCGGGAGAAGTACGGGGTCGAGGTGTACTTGGAGCCCGGGGAAGCCGTAGTCCTCGACGCGGGCGTGCTCGTCGGCGAGGTGCTCGACCTCGTCCGGAACGAGAAGGAGGTCGCGATCCTCGACCTCTCGGCCGCCTGCCACATGCCCGACGTCCTCGAGATGCCCTACCGGCCGCCCCTGCACGGCGGCTTCGATCCCGGCGAAAAGCCGTACGACTACCGGCTGGCTGGCCCTTCCTGCCTCGCCGGCGACGTGATCGGCGACTGGTCCTTCGACTCGCCCCTCCAAGTCGGCACCCGCCTCGCCTTCCTCGACATGGCCCACTACACCATGGTCAAGAACACCACCTTCAACGGCATCCAGCTCCCCGCCATCTGCACCTACGAGCCGGAGACGGACGTTCTCCGGGTCGTGCGGAGATTCGCGTACGAGGACTTCAAGGGGCGGCTTTCGTAGCCCCGGCGGAGACGCCTATGGGAGAAGTCTACTCGGCCTCCGGCGGCTCGATGTAGGGGCGGGGTCGGCCGTTGCCGTGGCCGCTCCGGACGGCCTCGGTGGCCGCCTGGTCGAGCTCCAGCGTCTCCGGGTCGAGGACGACCCCGTAGTCCTCGCGGGCGCTCTGGAGGGAGACGACGCCGTCGAGCACGTCTTCCAGCACCCCCGCGGGAGGGCGCTCGAAGGGATCTCCGTAACCTCCTCCGCCCGTCTCGAAGATCTCGTAGACGTCGCCTCGGTTCAGGGTGACGTACCGGTGGACGTCCGGGTCGTCGAGGGACCCGTCGGCGCGCCGGACGACGAGCCTGCTCGGCTTCGCGCCCTTTCCCCCGGCGATGCCGAAGGGCGCGGTCTCGGGCCGTAGCCCGTCGCCGAAGTTGTTGGACAGCACGCGGTCCGCGTCAACGCGCCAGCGGTAGGCGGTGCCGAGCCCTCCCCGCCACCGCCCCGGGCCGGCGCTGTCGGGGAGGTACTCGTACTGGAGCACCGTGTAGGGGCAGGTCATCTCGTGGAGCTCCGGGTCGGGGGCCCGCAGGCCCCCGGAGCAGGAGACCACGCCCAGGTGGTCCCAGCCGTCGTAGCCGAGGGTGGCGCCCGCGCCGCCCTTCGCCATGAAGTGGATCTCGCCGAAGGGCCGCCCCGTCCGGGGGTTCTGCCCCATGGTCGCCGGGGCGGACCAGCGGGCCCACGCCGCCTGGACGAGCTCCGGGACGGCCTGGGAGAGGGCGAGCCAGATCGCCTCGGTGATGGCCGCCGTCGTGCAGATCGTGCACGCCGCGCACGGAGCGGGCTCGAGGCAGTTCACCACGGTGCCCGGCGGCGCGATCACCCGGACGGGCCGGAGCGCCCCGTCGTTCTTCCGGATCTCGGGATCGAGGGTCGTGAAGAGGGCGAGACAGCTCGAGGAGAAGGTGTTCGCCGCCGTGCTGTTGATCGACCCCTTCACCTGCGGGTCCGAGCCCGTGAAGTCGAACGTGATGCCGTCCTCCCCCACCCTCGCGGTCACCCGGACCCGCACCAGCCGCTCCCGGTCGAAGCCGTCGTGGTCCATGAACCGCTCGGCCGCGTACTCGCCCCTCGGGATCCTCGCCAGTTCGCGGCGCATGTGGGCTTCGCTGGCGTCGAGGATCTCGTCCACCGCCTGCTCCACCGTGGAGAGCCCATACCTTTCGACGAGGCGGAGGACCGCCCGCTCGCCGACCGCGGACGCCCCGACCTGGCAGTGGAGGTCCCCGTCCACCAGGAACTCCATCCGCACGTTCTTGCAGATCAGGCTCCAGACGCTCGCGTTCCGGACACCCTTTTCGTAGAGCTTCACCGGCGGGATCCGTATCCCCTCCTCCCAGATCGTGGTGGCCTCCGGGTTGTACCCGCAGCAGCCCGTGCCGCCCACGTCGGCGTGGTGGCCCTTGGCCACCGTCCAGAAGGCGAGGCGGCCCCCGAGGAAGACCGGGCGCGCCATGGTGAAGTCGGGCTTGTGGTTGTTCCCGCCCCAGTAAGGGTCGTTGGTGAGGATCACGTCCCCCGGGTGCACGTCGTCGCCGAAGTGCTCCCGGATGGCCGTGAGCGTGGGCGGCAGCGCCCCCGAGAGGACCGGGATGTACGGGACCTCGGCGACCATCCGGCCCCGGGCGTCGAAGAGCGCCGTGGCGAAGTCCCGCGCCTCGCTGAAGATCGGCGACCTCGAGGTGAGGAGCATGGTCTCGCCCATCTCGGCGCAGATCGCGTCGAAGCGGTTGGCGAGGACCGATCGGAGGATGGGATCGAGCTTCGCGCGGCTCCCCGGACTCATCGTTGGGCCCTCGCCTTCAGGTCCTCCAGGACCTCCTCGAAGAGCCTTCCCCTGGGCAGCATGATGTAGTTGTCGAAACGGTCGCAGACGAGCTTGAACTCCGGGTGGACGACGATCGTCGTGGTCGGCTCCTCGACGATCGCGGGCCCGAGCACCGTGTTGCCGTGGTGCAGGCGCAGGCCGTCGTACACGGGCGCGACCACGAAGCCCCCCTCGAAGAAGGCGCGCCGCTGGCCCTTGAGCGCCCCGGACGCGTCGGCCCCGTGCCGCGGCCCCGGGACGAGCGTGGGCGACTTCATCCTCCCCGTGGACCGCAGGCGCACGTTGACGAGCTCGACCGCGGCGTCCGGAAGCGAGTAGCCGTAGCGCTCCCGGTGGCGCCGGTGAAAGGACGCCTCGAGCGCCTCCAGGTGCTGCGCCTCGAGGCGCCCGTCCTCCGGCACGGGCAAGGAGACGACGAGCTCGTTGAACTGCCCGAGGTAGCGGACGTCGGTCGAGAAGGCGAACTCTGCGTTGCGCCTCGAGAGCCCCTCCCGCTCCACGTCGGCCACGGCCTCGGCGAGGAGCTCGGCGCAGAGACGCTCCAACCTCCCGAGGTCCGCCCCGCCGAATTCGGTGACGTACGTCCGGACGTAGTCATGCTTGATGTCGCTCATGAGGAGCCCGGAAGCGCAGAAGACCGAGGAGTTGCGCGGCACGATCACGAGCGGGCTCTCCTGGTCCCGGGCGATCATGGCCGCGTGGATGGGGCCCGCCCCTCCGGCCACCACCAGGGGGAAGTCTCTCGGGTCGTACCCTTTCGCGATGGAGACGAGGTTTACCTCAGAGGCCATGTTGGCGTTGACGACCTCGTAGATTCCCCTCGCGGCCTCCTCCACGGAGAGCCCGAGCCTCCGGGCCACGTTCTCCTCGATGGCCCGGACCGCGGCCGCGGGGTCGAGCCTCATCCGCCCGGCCAGGAAGTAGTCGGGGTCGAGGAACCCGAGGACGAGGTCCGCGTCCGTCACCGTCGCCTCGGTGCCCCCCAGCCCGTAGCAGGCAGGCCCCGGGGACGCCCCCGCGCTCCGGGGCCCGACCCGGAGCATCCCGGCCCGATCCACCCAGGCGACGCTCCCCCCGCCGGCGCCGATGGGGTGGATGTCGAGCGCCGGGAGCGCCATGCGGTAGCCGCCGATCTCGGTCTCCGTGGTGATGGAGGGCCGACCGTTGCGGACGAGGCAGACATCGAAGCTCGTCCCCCCCATGTCCATCGTGATCAGGTTCGCCAGGCCGTGCGCCCTCCCGAAAAAGAGACCGGCGACGGGGCCGGCGGCCGGGCCGGAGAAGAGGGTGTTCACGGCGAACCGGCTGCTCGTGTCGGCGGACATGGCGCCGCCGTTCGACTGCATGATAAGGAACGTCCCGCGGAAACCGTTGGCGAGCAGGTACTGCTGGGCCCGCCGCAGGTAGCGCGAGAGGATCGGCCCTACGTAGGCGTTCAGCGCCACGGTGCTGTTGCGCTCGTAGAAGCGCGCCTGGGGCAGGATCTCACTCGAGAGCGAGACGTAGGCCTCGGGGAGGCGCTCCCGGAGCGTGTCGCCGATCCCCCGTTCGTTTACCGGATTCAGGAAGGAGAACATCGTGCTCACGCCGACGGCCTGGTACCCGCCGGCCTCGAGCTCGCCGGCGAGCTCCTGGAGCTCGCCCGGGCTCACCGCCGCGAGCACGCTCCCCTGCGAGTCCACCCGCTCGCCCACCGTGTAGATGTCCCGCCGGCGGACGAGGGGCGACGGCGGGCTCTGGCGCGAGTCGTACTGCCTCTCCCGTAAGCCCCGCCGCATGTTGAGGACGTCCCGGAACCCCTTGGTGGTCACGAAGGCGGTCCGGGCGCCGGTCCGGGTGAGGATCGCGTTGGTGGTAATGGTCGTCCCGTGAACGATCAGCTCCAGCCGGCCGAGGAACTGCTCCACCGTGAGCGCGAGGGAGCGGGCGATCTCCCGGAGACCCTGCTCGATGCCCAAGGCCGGGTTTTCGGGGGTGCTCGGGTACTTGTAGACGGAGCGGTTCTCTTCGCCGTCGACGAGGAGGAAGTCCACAAACGTGCCGCCGACATCGATGCCGATGCGGTAGTGGGAATCGGCCTGAGGGGCGTGGGACATCGGTCCTACCTCGGGGCGGGTCGTTCCGGATCCGTGTGCCGAAGGCGGTGAGCAAGCAGCGTGCCCGGCCTCGGCGCGGCCGAGATTGTACGCGAACGCGCCCCCCGATGCGACTCCCCCCGTCGCCCGGCCGGACGGAAGCCCCAGAACAGCGTGTCAGATTGTCAGGGTGTCGCGGGGACCCTCGGACCCCACTCCAGCCGCCCTCGTTCGATTCTCCTGCTTCCTCCGCCATTTGCGAGCTTTCTCGGGCCCCGGGCGGAGGTTGGCAGGCTAGTTGCTTTTGCTCGGGTGACCCGGCGCGGCCGCTCGGCGGCGCGCCTTCCGCGCGGCCGGAACCCCAGGCGAGAGGAGCGACACCGTGGGCTACAAGATCGGTATCGACGTAGGAGGGACCTTCACCGACTTCCTGCTGCTCGACGGGCAGGGCAACTCCGGCGTCTTCAAGACGTCGAGCACGCCGTCGGACCCCTCCGTCGGCGTTCTGAACGGGCTCCGGGAGATGGCCGAGGCCGCCGGCCTGCCGCTCGAAGAGTTCGCGACGAAGATCGACCTCATCGTGCACGGGACGACCGTCACCACGAACGCCGTGCTCACCGGCAACGGCGTGAAGTGCGGCCTCCTCACCACGGAGGGGTTCCGCGACATCCTGGAGATGCGCCGGGGGCTTCGCGAGGAGATCTACAACAACAAGCTCACGCCCCCGAAGCCCCTGGTCCCCCGCGACCTGCGGCTCGGGGTCCGGGAGCGCACCGACATCGAGGGCAGGGTCGTCACTCCCCTCGAACGGGAATCCCTCGCGGCTGCGGTGGAGAAGCTCAAGGCCGAGAAGGTCGAGGCGCTCGCCATCTGCTTCCTCCACAGCTACGCGAACCCCGAGCACGAGCGGCAGGCGAAGGAGTACGTGCTCCGGGAGCTCCCCGAGGCCTTCCTCACGACCTCCTCGGAGCTCCTGCCCCAGCTCCGCGTCTACGACCGGGTCTCCACCGCGGTGCTCAACTCCTACGTGGGCCCGATCCTCAAGCGCTATCTCCAGTCCCTCACCGCGAAGCTCCAGGGCGTCGGCTTCGCCGGCGTGCTCCTCATCATGCAGTCGAACGGCGGCGTCGCGACCCCCGAGGCGACCTCGGACAAGGCCGTCATGACGCTCCTCTCCGGCCCGGCCGGCGGGCCCGTGGCGGGGATCACCTTCTCGGGCGCCCAGGGCTACAGCCAGTGCATCACCGTCGACATGGGCGGCACCTCCTTCGACGCGGCCCTGGTGCAGGACGGGGTGCCGCTCCTCCGGAGCGAAGGCTGGATCAACCGCCAGCGGCTGGCGCTCCCCATGCTCGACATCCACACCATCGGCGCCGGGGGCGGCTCCATCGGCTGGATCGACGACGGCGGGAAGCTCCGCATGGGGCCCCAGAGCGCGGGCGCCGACCCGGGCCCGGCGTGCTACGGCCGGGGCGGGACGCTCCCCACCTGCAGCGACGCGAACCTGGTGCTCGGCTACCTGAACGCCGACTTCTTCCTCGGCGGCAAGATGAAGCTCGACCGCGACGCGGCCCGGCGGGCCATCGAGACCCACGTGGCGAAACCGCTCAAGCTCTCCGTGGAGGAGGCTGCGGCCGGCATGTTCCACGTGGTGAACGTCAACATGGCCGCCGGGATCCGGGAGATCACGGTGCGCCGGGGCATCGACCCCCGGGAGTTCCCCCTGGTGGTCGCCGGCGGCGCGGGGCCCGTGCACGGCGCGCTCATCGCCGAGGAGATGGAGATCCCGGTCATCCTGGTGCCCCGGGAGTCCTCGATCTTCTGCGCGAGCGGGATGCTCCGTTCGGACCTCAAGCACAGCTACGTGCGCACCTACCACAGCCTCGCCTCCAAGGCCGAGCTCCCCGCCATGCTCAAGATCCTCCACGACCTCGAGGTGGAAGGCCGGGGCGTGCTCCGGAGCGAGGGCGTCCACAACCACGACCACGTCCGGATCGAGTACGGGGCCGACATGCGCTACCTCGGCCAGCACAACGAGATCACCGTGCCCTTCGACGCCGTGCGGTTCGAGGCCGAGGGGCTCGACTACCTCTCCGAGGCGCTCCACGCCGCCCACGACCGGCTCTACGGCTATTCGCTGAAGGGCACCCCCACGGAGGTGGAGATCGTGAACCTCCGGGTGACGGCCGTCGGCGTCACCGAGAAGCCGAGTCTGAAGAGGATGGAGCCGGAGGACGCCGACGCGGCCAAGTACCGCAAGGGCAGCCGCTCCGTCTACCTGCCGCGGGAGCGCGCCTTCCGTGAGGTCCCTGTCTACGACGGCGAGGCCATGGTCTTCGGGAACTGCGTCGCGGGGCCGGCGATCCTCGAGCAGATCACGACGAGCACCTTCGTTCCCCCCGAGTACAACGCGGTCGTCGACTCCGTCGGCACCTTCAGCCTCTACCGCAAAGAGATCGAGCATACGTACCTGAGGAGGGTTCTCGCATGAAGCGGAACATCGATCCGATCCTCGTCACCGTCATCCAGCGGCGCTTGAAGGCCATCACCGAGGAGATGGGCCTCGTGATGCTCCGCACCGCCCGCTCGCCCATCCTGAGCGAGGCCCGGGACTTCGTGACGGGACTCTACGACGCCAAGGGCCAGCTCATGGAGCAGACGGCCTATATCCCGATCCTCGCCTTCGCGGTGCCGGGCTCCATCGAGTACATGGTCCGGTACTTCGGCGACAACCTCTACCCGGGGGACGTGATCATCCACAACGACCCCTTCACCGGGGGGAACCAGCCCGCGGACGTGAAGATCGTCCGGCCCATCTTCCACGAGGACAAGCTCGTCGGCTTCGCCGCCATCAACGGCCACCAGGCGGACGTGGGAGGCGACGTGGCCGGCGCCTACAACCCGGGCGCCACCGAGATCTGGCAGGAGGCACTGCGGATCACGCCCGTGAAGCTCTTCGAGAAGGGCGTGAAGCGCCAGGACGTGTGGGACCTCGTCTTCGGCAACATCCGCTTCCCGATCGTCCAGGAGGACATCCAGGCCGCGATGGGCGGCTGCGCCGTGGGCGACCGGGAGCTCGGAAAGCTCATCGCCAAGTACGGCTGGGAGACCTTCGAGAGCCACCTCGCCCACCTCTTCGACGCCACCGAGCGCCAGATGCGGGCCGAGATCGCGGCGATCCCGGACGGCACCTACCACGGGAGCTCGCGGGTCTACTACGACGGGATCAACCCGGGATCGACCATGGACATCAAGGTCGAGGTGACGGTGAAGGGCGAGGAGATCTTCTTCGACTTCGCCGGCACCTCCCCCCAGACGCCGGGCTACGTGAACGCCCCGTGGGGCTCGAGCGTCACCGCGGTCGTGCTCACGCTCCTCATGTGCCTCAAGGACCCGGACCTCCCGCAGAACGCCGGCATGATGCGGCCGATCCACATCGACATCCCCCAGGGGTCGATGCTCAACCCCAACTTCCCGGCCGCGAGCACCTTCGGCAACCACCTCTCGGACCAGACCTCGGCGGCCATCTTCGCCGCCCTCTCCCAGGCCCTCCCGGACCGGGTCACGGCGCCCTGGAATCCCCTCTTCGCCATCGCCGCGGTGGGGTTCAACGACCGCACCAACCAGCCCTTCGTCGATATCCTGTTCAACGGCCTCAAGGGCGGCAGCGGCGGGACCGCCGGAGCGGACGGCTACGACCACATCGGGCTCATCGCCTGCGGCGGGGGACTCCTCGCCCAGGACCCCGAGATGTTCGAGGTCAAGGATCCGCTCTTCATCCACCGGTTCGAGTACCTGCCGGACTCCGGCGGGGCAGGGGAGTGGAGAGGCGGGCTCGGGGTGGAGCTCGAGATGGAGTTCTTGAACGACGGCAACCTCGTGAGCGCCTTCGGCGACGGAATCGAGCCGGGCTCCGAGGCGAAGGGACTCCTCGGCGGCTTGCCCGGGGGGCGGAACCTGGGAGAGCTGCGTTACCCCGACGGCAACGTCCACGTCTGCAAGAGCAAGGAGGTGGTGGTCGGGATCCCGCGGGGCACCCGGTGGTACCAGATCGCGGGCGGCGGGGGAGGGTACGGTGACCCGAGGTGTCGGCCGGTGGAGCGCGTCCTCGAAGAGGTCCGCTACGGCACCATCTCCGCCGAGACGGCGAAGAGCGACTACGGCGTCGCCGTCGACCCGGTCACCCGGGAGTACGACTTCGCCGGCACGCTCGCCCTGAGAGGAGGAAGGGCATGAGCCAGGCGGCAGCAACACCTCCCTCCTGGAAGGCCGGGGAGGAGCAACTCTTAGAGACGGGGGCCGGCCTCGAGATCGGAGAGCTCTACGGCCCGGAGGACGTCGAGGGCTTCGACTGCGCCCGGGACCTGGGCGTGCCCGGGCAGTACCCCTTCACCCGGGGCCCCTATCCGGGGATGTACCGGAAGCGCATCTGGACCCGGCGCTTCCAGGTGGGCTTCGGCTCGCCCCAGGAGACGAACGAGCGCATCCGGTACCTGGCGAAGACCGGCGCCAACGGCTTCGTCATCACGATCGACCTCCCGACCTCCTACGGCTTCGACTCCGACGACGCCATCGCCGAGGGCGAGGTGGGGGTGACCGGGGTGGCCATCAGCACCCTGGAGGACATGGAGGCCCTCTACGACGGCTTCTCTCCCGACGCCGTCTCTTACGCGCTCTCGATCCGGCCGCCGGTCTCGGCCGTGACGCTCGCCATGCTCGCCGCCGTGGCCCAGAAGAAGGGGATCGCGCTCGGCGACGTGGTCGGGACCCAGCAAAACGACCCCTTCTACCAGATGAGCGGCGGGCCCCTGCAGACGGTGACGCAGTTCTTTCCGCTCGACGGGACGCTCCGGCTCTGCGTCGACAACATCGCGTTCATCAGCGAGCGGATGCCGAAGCTCAACTGGATGGTGACGAACGGCTACAACCTCCGGGAGACCGGCGTAAACGCGGTCCAGGACGGCGCCTTCACTCTCGGCCACGCCTTCGACATCTTCCGGATGGCCAAGGCCCGGGGCCTCGACGTGAACCGCTTCGCCCGGCGGGCGTCCTTCTTCCTCTCGGCCTCCATCGACTTCTTCGAGGAGATCGCGAAGTTCCGGGCCATGCGGCGCCTCTACGCCAAGACCATGCGGGGCGAGCTCGGGGCCGAGAACGACGAGTGCTGCCGGATGCGCTTCTCGGTCCAGTCGGCCGGCAACACGCTGACGACCCAGCAGCCCCAGGTGAACGTCGTGCGGGCGGGCCTGGAGGCGCTGGCGGCGGTCTTCGGGGGCGCCCAGTCCATCCACCTCTGCTCCTACGACGAGGGCTGGGGGCTCCCCACGGAGGAGTCCTCCCGGATGGCGCTTCGCACCCAGCAGGTGATCGCCTACGAGAGCGGCGTCACGAAGACCGTGGACCCGCTGGGCGGCTCCTACTACGTCGAGAACCTCACGAACCGCATGGAGCAGGCGATCTCCGGGCTCCTGGCCGAGATCTCCGCCCAGGGCGGCCTCATCGCCTGCGTCAAGAGCGGCTGGCTCGAGAAGCAGATCAACGAGGCCCGCTACAAGAACCAGGCGGACCTCGACAGCGGCCGCCGCAACTTGGTGGGGGTGAACCGGTTCGCCCTCCGGCCCGAGGAGGAGACGCCCCTGACGATCCACAAGATCCGCGCGGACGAGTGGGGGCAGCGCCGGGGCGAGTACCTGCGCCGGTACCGCGCCGAACGCGACCCCCAGCGCTGGGCCGAAGCCATGGGCCGGATCGAGCGCGCCTGGAGGGACGGCGAGAACATGGTCCCGGTCCTCGTGAACGCGCTCCAGAACAAGGTGACGATGGGCGAGTGCCACGAGGCCATGCGGCAGGCCCAGGGCTCGTCCTTTCGCAAGGCAGGGAGGTGAGCCATGGCGGGAAAGCGCGTGCTGCTGGCGAAGATGGGGCTCGACTGCCACGACACGGGGATCGTGACCGTGGCGCAGACGCTCCGCGACGCCGGCTACGAGGTGATCTACCTCGGCCTCCACAACTACGCCGATCAGGTCGTCGCCGCGGCCATCGAGGAGGCCGCGGACGCCATCGGCGTGAGCTTCCTCTCGGGCCAGCACACGACGCAGATGCGGCGGCTCCTGGAGGCCATGCAGGTGAAGGGGCTCAACCTCCCCGTCTTCTGCGGGGGCGTCATCCCCCCGGACGACGTGGAGGCGCTCAAGCGCATGGGGGTCGCCGAGGTGATGCGCCCCGGCACCCTGAGCGCGGAGGTGGTGGCGGGGGTCGCGCGGGTGCTGGGCTAAACGCATTTCCCCCTCCCCTCGCGGGACGGGCTCAGGACGAGCCCGGATCGTGTAGGGCAGGAGGTGCGAGAGCGATCAGGGGACAGGGGGAGGGGGCGTCCTCGAGACGCCGCACGAGGAGACGAGAGAATGACGCTCGATGAGATCGCCCGTCGAAACGGGCTGCGGTTCCCGGGGAAACCCGCCCTGGTGCACGGCGGGCGGGTGCTCACCTGGAAGGAGCTCGACGTCCGGGTCGACCGGGTCGCGAACGCGCTCCTGGCGCGGGGGCTCCGGAAGGGCGACCGGGTCGCGGTCGTGCTCGGGAACTGCCCCGAGTTCGTTGAGGCGTACTTCGGCGCGGCCCGGGCCGGCCTCATCGCGGTGCCGGTGAGCTATCGGCTGAACGCCCGGGAGCTCGGTGAGATCCTGGGCCGGGCCGAGCCGTCGCTGGCGATCGTGGGGCGCGCTTACGCGGGCAAGCTCGAGGAGCTCGCCGGCCGGCTCCCGGGCCTCCGCCGGCCCTGGGTTGTGGGGGGCGCGGCGGCCGGGGCCGACGCCTACGAGGAGGTCCTGGCGGCCGGGTCGGCCTCCCCGGTCGCCTCGCCGGCCTCGGAGCACGACACCTTCGCCATCTTCTTCACCAGCGGCACCACGGGGCTCCCCAAGGGCGCCATGGTCTCTCACCTGAACCTCGAGGCGAACGGATTCAACCAGTTCGTGGCGGACGGGAGCCGGGCCGACGACGTGAACCTCGTGGGCACGCCCCTCTATCACATGGGCGCGGTCTTCATGGCCGTCACCTACATGCTCCTCGGCTGCACCCAGGTCATCGTGGACCACTTCGAACCGGGCCTCTGGCTCGACACCCTGGAGCGGGAGCGCGCGACGGTCGCGCTGCTCGTCCCCACGATGATCAACTCGGTGTTGAACGACCCCAGCCTTCCGGACCGGGACCTCTCGAGCCTGCGCCTCGTCTTCTACGGCGGGGGGCCGATGCCGCCGGCCGTGCTGCGCCGCGCCCTGGAGCGGCTGCCCTGCGGCTTCACCCAGGGCTACGGGCTCACCGAGACCCTGGAGGCCACCTTCCTCGTCGCCGCGGACCACGCCCTCGACGGCGACGAGGCGCGCCAGCGGCGCCTCGCGTCGGCGGGCCGCGAGGCCGTCGGGGCCGAGGTGCGGATCGTGGACGACGGCGGCCGCGACCTCGGCCCGGGCGAAGTGGGCGAGGTGCTCGTCCGGAGCCGCTCCGTGATCTCCGGCTACTGGAACCTGCCCGAGGAGACCGCGAAGGCGGTCCGGGGCGGCTGGTTCTACACCGGGGACCTCGGCTACCTGGACGAGGACCGGTACCTCTTCGTCGTCGACCGTAAGAAGGACATGGTGGTGAGCGGCGGGGTCAACATCTACACGAAGGAGATCGAGGCCGTCCTCTACACCCACCCCGCGGTGCTCGAGGCCGCGGTGCTGGGGCTCCCGGACGAGCACTGGGGCGAGGCGGTGACCGCGGCCGTGGTGCTGCGCTCCGGCCTCCGGGCCAGCGCCGAGGAGCTGGTGGAGCACTGCGTGGCCGAGCTCGCGGGCTACAAGAAGCCCCGCCGGGTCTTCTTCCTCGACGAGCTCCCGAAGAACCCGAGCGGGAAGATCCTGAAGCGAGAGCTTCGCCAGAGCCTCACCGGCGTCTGATCGTCGTTCCGCGGGCCGGGCGCGGGCAGCGCCGTAGGGTGGGCTTCGCCCACCGAAGCACCTGGGCTGACGACTACGTCTAGGAGGAGTTGCGATGGATCTCGCGTTCAGGCGCCGTAGGGTGGGCTTCGCCCACCGAAGCACCTGGGCTGACGACTACGTCTAGGAGGAGTTGCGATGGATCTCGCGTTCAGGCGCCGTAGGGTGGGCTTTGCCCACCGAAGCACCTGGGCTGACG
>JACRCS010000807.1 GCA_016218905.1 Deltaproteobacteria bacterium | reverse complement strand
GCGTCGAGACCGGTGCGCTCCAGGATCCGGTGGAGATTCCTCTCCCCCACCACGCAGGCCCCCATGGCCGCTCTCAAATCCTCGGCCACCGCGGGGTGACGGATGTTGGCGAAAAGGAAGTCCCAGACGTCTTTTCGAACCCGTCCGCCCTCGACCACCTTCACGGGCGGAATGCGAAGGCCCTCCTGCCACACCTCGGTGGCCCGCGGGTTGTACCCGCCGCCGACCGCGCCGCCGATGTCGGCCTGGTGGCCCTTCGCGGCCGCCCACGCGATCAGCTCCGAGTCCCGGAAGATGGGGCGGAAGACGCACACGTCGGCCAGTTGATTGCCGCCGGTGAAGACGTCGTTGTGGAAAATCACGTCCCCAGGTCCGACGTCCCCCGCGAAGCGGTCGATGACCGAACGAAGGGCGGGCTGCACCGCGAAAGCCAGGACCGGGATGTACTCGGTCTGCTCCAGCATCCGCCCCTGCGCGTCGTAAAGGCCGGTGACGAAGTCCCGGGCCTCCGCCAGGATCGGAGAGCGCGCGGTGTGCAGGAGCGAGAGTCCCATCTCCCGGGTGAGGCCCTTGAGTCGCCGTTGCAGGATGGCGACCGAGGCGGACGTCGGTTCCTCAGCCATGTTCGGCCTCCACCGTCCCGAGACGCGCCTTGTGAGACTCCCGGGGAAGCCAACCCAGCTCACCCCACCGTACGAGCAGCCGAGGGCGCATCTTCTCCACCATCTGCCGGCCAGGCTCCGGGCGGGGAGGCAGCTGGGCGCTTATCTCACCACCTCTCCATACTGCACTAAACTTCTTATTGATGAGATTACTAGGCGGAACGACGTTTGTCAATCGAATTCAGGGCTCACCAGACACTCCCAAAGGGCATGCGGCATGGGGTCGAGGTTACTTCAGCCCAACAGCGCCTCCGCCCCTTTGCCGACTTTGCGGAGGAGACGAATGAGTTCCTCTCGCTCTTCGTGGCTGAGAACGGAAATCGCGGCCTCGGCGCCGGCTGCGTGGGCGGGGAAGATCGTCTTGTAGAACTCCTCCCCCGCTGGGGTCAGCGCTGCATAGATCGCCCGTCTGTCTTCGGGAGATCGGCGGCGCTCCAGGTATCCCTTCTTCTCGAGCCGGTCAACGAGAAACGTGACTCCCCCGCTGGAAACCAGGATCTTCCGCTGGAGCTCCCCCAACAGCAAAGGTCCCTTGAAGAACAACGCGTCCAGCACCCCGAACTCACCCCGCGTCAGCTTGTGTTTCAACAGATTCCGCTGGTCGTGAGCGGCCATAGCGTTGTGCGCTCTGGCCATTGTCGTCCAGAGTTTGAGCGCCACGGCCTCCCTGTCATCGCAGTAGTCAGCTAGCTGCCGCTCGGCAGAAGGGGCCTCGCGACCGCCGGTAGCAGGATCCTCTTCCGACCTCATTCGCGTATTCGTGCCGTTGCGCGCCATCGAGTGCTCCCCGCATCCGGTATGTCCACGTGGCAGGCGGCAGGCAGTCTCTCGGGCTCCAGCCGTGCCGGCCACGCATAAACCTCACTGCTTTGAATTATGACACAGAGCAGTACAGCGGGCCAAACGTCACCGCCTCGAGCCTCTTGCCAAAGGCGCGCACAACCCTTCAGGTCTCCTCGTTCGGGTATCCTCGCCCCGCCTGCCGAGCCCCCGCGCGAGCCGGACTTCGTTCGCCCAAGGGCGGCCGCGTTGCCTTCGAACCGGATCAGGCAGAACGTGCCGGTCCCCGTCACTCGAGAACGGCAGTGAACTCGATCTCGATGAGCCAGTCCGGCCGCAGCAAGCTATGCACCACGACCCCTGTCGCGGCCGGATAGTTCCCCTTGAAGAACTTCCGGCGGATATCCGCCGTCTTGGCGTAATCTGCGACGGCCTGGGGGGTTATGTAGTCGGTCGTCTTCACCACGTCGTTAAAGCTCGCGCCGGCCTTCTCGAGAAGGGCCCCCACCGTCTCATAGATGTACGTCATCTGGGCGTGCAAGTCGTCTTTATGGATGGTCCGGTGGTTCTCGTCCGTCGAGACGGTTCCGGAAATGACCAGGATCTTTCCTTTCCTGACGGCGTCGCTCCACGTGAACTGTTTGCGTTCGTACATC
Organism: Deltaproteobacteria bacterium; assembly: GCA_016218905.1. The sequence goes on along the minus strand of JACRCS010000807.1, from coordinate 4,864 downwards.
TCGGCGTAGACGTTGTAGCTCTGTCTAGGCATTCCCAAGCTCTCCTCTTAAACAACTGACCTACCCCCTCACTTCGTCTGAAAGCAAACCGTCTCCTGGAAGGACCCCTCTGCATCTCGGCACCTATTGCAGTAGATACACTGGACGATCTCGTTTGCTCGTCCTTCTCTGTACTTTCTCGGCCAGTCAGGATCGGCCAACATCGGCCTGCCTACGGCCACGAGGTCCGCGTCTTCGCTTTGGAGGATGCTTTCCGCCACGTCCGCGGTAGGAATCCGTCCCGCGGTGACCACCGGGATGCGGTGCCCGGCTTCTCTGAGGGTCCGCCGAATGTCGGAAGCCAAATAGACGTTGACCTTCTGGGGCATCCACGCAAAAGGCATCGCCCGGGCGCCGCTGTATCCCGAGTACGGACTCAGAGGCTTCCCTTCGACCCGGACCCCGTCCTCGAACTTTCCACCACCCGAAATGCTTAGATAGTCCAACCCCGAGGCAGCCAGCCGGAGAGCGATGGGGCGGGAGTGCTCCAACGTGTTGCCCCCCAGGGTGAACTCGTCGCCGTTGATTCGCGCGCCGATCACGAACTCCTCCCCTACGGCTTTCCGGACCGCCGTGACCACTTCCCCCGCCAGGCGGAGGCGCCTCTCCAGGGACCCGCCATAGTCGTCCCGGCGCTGGTTGTGACGAGAGAGGAAGGACGCGATGGTGTAGGCATGGGCGAAGTGTAATTCGGCGGTGTCGACTCCTGCCTGCCTCGCCCGATACACGGCATCGGCGAACAATCCCGGGATCTTCTTCACCTCTTCCAGTGACAGATCCTCCACCTTCTGACGGTAGGCGCTACGAGATATCTTCAGGAAATGGATGACCTGGACGCCGATCTTTGATTCGGTCTCCTCGTGGACGCGCCGCACCAATTCTTTCACTCCCGGAACGAAGCGGTCGTGGCTCAGACGCGGCAGTTGCCCGCTCTTCTGCTCGATTATGGAAAGCGGCTCGGTGACGACCATGCCCGGCCCGCCCCTCGCGTACCGTACGTACCGCTCCATGAACCTGTCCGTAACGTCCCCGCCGTCAGTCGCCAGTCGCGTGACCATCGGCGGAACCACGATTCGGTTCACAAGCTCGAGTTTCCCGTTGATGGTATAGCGGTCGAAGAGTCTCATCGCCTCGTTCTTCTCCTCGTTCGCCGAACTAACAACACAGAGGGGCCTTCCAGCGAAAGAGACGGCTCTACGCCTCGAACACCGCCGGTCTCTTCTCGAGGAACGCCGAGATCCCCTCCCGGGCGGCGGCCGTGCACGAGACCTCGCCAAAGCCCTGGTACCCGACCTCGAGGGCCTCGGCGAAGGTTCGCGCCGCGGCGGCCTTCTCCACCGTCTTCGCGGCGATGCCCACGGCCTGTCTGCTGAGTTTCACGGCTCCGGCCATCGGTTCGCTGGGAAGCTGGATCGGCGGCAGCTCCACCGGCCCGTCGCTCATCCGCGGCAGACTGCCCTCCAGGCGCCGCACCTCGTCCACAGCCGATGCGATCAGGCCCGCATAGTCGCTCTCCACGCTGACCACCATGCCGATGGCGGCCGCCTCCTGCGCGTTGATCGCCCTCCCGAGGCAGATCATGTCGTGGAAGATCGAGGCTCCCTGGGGCCACTTGCGGTACGGCACCACGCAGCCGCCGATTCCGGGAAGGATCCCGAGGCTGATCTCGGGCAACTGGAACCTGGCGTTGGCCGTACAGACGATGCTGTGGCATCGAATCGCGAGTTCGAGGCCTCCACCGAGGGCCATTCCGCCCACGGCGGCGACGACGGGCTTCTCACATCGGTCGAGGAAGAGCTGCACGTCGACGCCGTCCCTGGCGAACTGGGCGGCGGCTTCCCGGTCCCCCAGGATCTCCGGAAACCTCCCGATGTCGGCTCCGGCCGAGAAGGCGCGATCCCCATAACCCGTGATGACGAAGCCCCGGACCGAGGGGTCGTCCGCGTGGGCCTTCAGGCTCGCGAGGATCTCGCCCGTGATCTCGTGATTCAAAGCGTTCAGCGCCTGAGGGCGCCGGATGGTGATGACCTTCACGTCGCCGACGTCGTCCACCAGGATGTGCCGGCGGAACCCGAGGTATTCGCCGATGGCTCGCTTCGGCCGGGGGAACCCCGGACGATCCGCCGCGTACTTGTCCACGATCCGCAGAACCTCCGCCTCTCCGAGGTCCTGCATGATGTCGAAGGGCCCTCGCTTGAACCCGAGGGAGGCCTGGCAGCCGTAGTTGAGGTCCTCGATGGTGCCGATGCCCCGGTCGACGATGTCGAAGCACTGGGAGAACAGCAGGCCGAGCATCCGGTCCAGGATCAGGGACCGCTTCTCTTCGCTCATGGGCACAGGCGTGCCGGGACGAGGCACCCGCCACTGGTCCACCGAGCGCAGGATCGGCGCCGGAGCGTAGTGCTCGCCTTCCTCCATGAGCAGGCCGTTGGTCTCGGCGACGATGGAGTTTCCGTTGCCCAGGTTCAGGATGTAGAAGGGCCCCTGGTGGACGTACTTCTCGACAGCAGAGCCGATCTCCGCGGCGGTCGCGTGTTCCAGCAGATAGGCGGCGTCGTTGCACCAATTGTCGAAGATCCGGTCGAACATGAAGGCGATCACGTTGGCGGTCATCATCGGGACCTTGCCGGTCTTGCCGAAGAACCAGAACAAGTAGTCGATCACTTCCTGGCTCGCGGCCTTCCAGGAGACGACCTCCACGACGGGGCTGCTCCACGCAGGGGCAAAGAAGTGCGTGACCGTCGTCCGCTCCGGATGCTCGAGGTGACCGAAGATCCGATCCGCGGGGATGGAGCTCGTATTGGAAGTAATGATCGCGTCGGCACGCACGACGCTTTCGATCTTTTTGAAGATCGCTTGCTTCACGGAGACGTTTTCCGTGGCGGACTCGATGACGAGGTCGCAATCCTTCAGAAGACCGTAGTCGGTCGTGTACACGACGTTGGATAGGACCTCTTGGGCGGCCTGGGGGCTCATCTTCTTTCGGTGGACCGCCTTCTCCGCGTATTTCGTATGGCGGCCCGCGGCCCTGTCCAGGGCCTGCTGGTCCACGTCGACCAGGTAGAGCTTGCTGCCGGGCAACGCGGTCTTGAGATAGTAGGCGATGTCCGGGCCGATGGTACCGGCTCCGACGACGGCCATGGCCCGGGGCATGGCACGCGCGGGCCTGATGATCAATGGGTTCCGGCAAGTCCTATACAGAGAATCGCCTCCAGCCATCTTTGTCGCCTCCCTCATTGGGCCACAGCTTCCCGACCGGTTCTCCCAGGCTCTCCGGGACCGTGGCGGAGCAGTCTTGACGCGTGTCTCAGAGCGGTACTCGGCGGACCCGTCAGGCCCCGACCTTGATCACCAGCGCGGCCCCCGTGTCCCCGGCCGCGCAACCCGTGAACAAGCCGTACCCGCCCCCGAGATCCACGATCTCCTCGATCAGCTCGATGACGGCACGGGCGGCTGTGGGCGCCTGGGGGTGCCCGTAGACGATCGAAGAACCATAGTTGTTGACGATGCCCGGGTTGGGACCGAGCTCCTTCAGCAGGTACAAGTCGTTAACCGCAAAGGGGTTGTGGGTCTTGACCGCCTTCAGGTCGCCGACCTTGATCCCGGCCCGCTCCAGCGCCATCGCGGCGGCCGGGACCGGCGCGGCGGGCATGTAGCCCTTCTCGGCCCTCGCGAAACCGTAGGAGGCGATCCGGACCTTCACGGCGGGATCGGCGCTCAGCGCGGAGGCCTCCTGCTCCGTCGTCACCACGATGCACGCGTTGGCGTCCGCGGGATGCGTCTGTGCGCCGAAGCTGTGGACTCCGCCGTCGACCACCGGGCGCATCTTGGTCAGCACCTCGAGGGAGGTGGGGATGACTCCCTCGTCCGCCTCCAGGAGCACCGTCTTCTTGGGGCCGAGCCTTGCCTCGACCGGGAACATGTAGCGCTTCTGGAAGGCGCGGTCGTCCGCCAGTGCCATGGCATACTGTTCGTAGCGCCTTGCCGCCAACTCATCGCACTCCGCTTTCGTCGCTCCCATCGACCTCGCGACGTTCTCTCCGGTGCCGATCATCGGGTACTTGGCGTGCGGATCGCTCTCGACGTTGTCCATGAACCAGTTCTCTTGGATGACCATGCCTCCGGGCCCGCTCGGATTCGGCCACACGATGTGGGGGCTGTTGGAGCAGCGGTCGGCCATGACGGTCAGCACACGCTGGTACACGCCCGCTTCGATTCCGACCGCGGCGTTGTAGAGACAGGTCGTACCGGTCGAGCACGCCTGGCTCACATTGCACCCCGGGGTCTTGGCGGCGCCGAGGAGGGCCGCCACCCAGGGTGCCCCGTAGAAGCCCTGGCGTTGGTGGACCGTGAACCCGAGATAGAGGTAGTCGAAGTTCGCGGGAGAGATTCCCTTCTGCTGTAACCATCGGCCAGCCGTCCTGCCGGCCAACTCGAAGGCGTGCTCGTTGGCAAGCGTCATCTGCCACTTCGAGAATGGCGTCGAGTAGTACGCCCGGTAAGGAATGTATGCCTTCGTGAACATGTCCCTCTCCGTTCTGTAGGCGCAGGGTTTGGCACGAAATACCCCGTGGAGGCCAAGAGCCTCTGAGGACGCCTGTCGACCCCAGAGCGCACAGCGCGGCCGTTGGCCGCAACCAAACGGAAGTGCCGGAAGATCGGACTGCCGCGGCATATCCGGCGAGCTCACGCCTACCCGCCCACAGGTACCCCGGAAACCTCGGGGCACGCGCGTCGCGCGACCGCCCGGGCTCGACGGGGCGGCTCGGGCGGCTTCGGCCCCGAGGCTTTCCGGGGCGCCCCCCTGTGGACGGCTAGGCGGGTT
>JACRCS010000806.1 GCA_016218905.1 Deltaproteobacteria bacterium | reverse complement strand
TTCGGCCCGATGCCCTGGGCTGGGCCGGAGGAAAGGGCCCAACTCCCGCCTTCGACGCACTGGCGGCCTCCGGCTTCCGTTTCCCTGCGGCCGTTTCCCCGGCGCCGCTGACGCTTCCGGTTCACACCTCGCTCATGACGGGACTCCTCCCGCGGCGTCACGGCATCCGCGACAACGGGCGGGTCCTGAGAGGGGGAATCCCGACCCTCGCCGAGCGACTTGCGGCGAGCGGGTGGTCGACCGGCGCCGTCGTGAGCGGCTACCCGCTGAAGGCCCTCTTCGGCCTTGCCCGTGGGTTCGGCGAATACGACGACGTCCTCCTGGCCGGGAAGACGAAGATCGGCGAGCGGATCGCTCCGGAGACGACCGCCGTCGCCCTCCGCTTCCTCCGGCAGCACGCCTCGACCTCTCCCCGGAAGCCCTTCTTCCTCTGGGTCCACTACTTCGACCCGCACGACCCCTACGAGCCCCCGGCTCGGCTCGTGCGGCCCGGCCCGAGGGGCGCGTACGACGGAGAAGTCGCACTCGTGGACGAGTCGCTGGCCGAGCTCCGAAAGGGCCTCGCAACGCTCGGTCTCGGACCGACGATGACCGTTCTGACCGCCGACCACGGCGAGAGTCTCGGCGAGCACGGAGAGGCGACCCACGGTTTCTTCGTCTACGATTCGACCGTCCTCGTTCCGCTCGTCTTCGACTTCCCCGGCCGCATTCGGTCCGGCGAGAACCGGGCTCCTGCCCGTATCGTCGACGTCGTCCCGACGGTCCTCGACTTCCTCGGACTTCCCGCGATTCCGGGAGACGGGGTCAGCCTGCGCCCGACCCTGGAAGGCCGGCGACAGGTGATTCCCCCTGCCTACGTCGAGACCCAGCTCCCCTGGCTGGCGTACGGGTGGGCTCCACTCGCGGCCCTCCGAACAGCCGACCGAAAGGTGATCGCCGCTCCCCGGCCGGAGTATTTCGATCTGCGGCGAGACGCGGCAGAGCAGAGGAATCTCTGGGAGACGAGGTCGAACGAGGCCCGTCCGTTTCTCGCCCAGCTTCGCAAAGCCGAGAGCGTTCCTCCCGCGGCTTCGGCTGGGGCCGGCGGCGATTCCGCGGCGCACCTGCGCTCGCTCGGCTATCTCTCGGCCGGGAGCTCGAAAGGCGAAGCCCCTCCCGGATCGCTCGCCGACCCCAAGGACAGGCTCGCCGAGAAGGCGCTCCTGGAGGAGGCTGAGGGGCACTACCTTAATCAGGATTACCGGGCCGCTCACCTTGCGTTCCAGTCGGCGTTGAAGCTCGAGCCGAGGAATCCGTTCGCCCTCCTGCGGATGGGCCAGGTCCTCACGCGCTTCTCGCGCTTTTCCCAGGCGGTGAAGCCGCTTCAGGAAGCGGTCCGCTTCGACCCGACGAATGCCGAGGCGCGGTTCGCGCTGGCCGATGCGCTCTCCCAGTCGGGAGATCGGGACCGCGCCATCGAGGCCTGGCGGGCCGTTCTCGTCCTCCAGCCGGACCGCGCCGCCGCCTGGTCGAACCTCGGGGCCATGCTCGGGGAGGTGGGCGAGACGGACGAGGCGCTCGACGCCGCCATTCGGGCCCTCGAGCTCGAGCCGACGAACTGGACGTATCGGCTCAACACGGGCGACCTGAGGTTCCGGCTCGCTCTCATCGCCGCGACCGCGCGGAAGGAGGACGAGGCGCGCAGGCAGCTGGGTGAAGCGCTCCGCGTCGTGCCCGACCTGAGAAAGAAGGCGGCGGCCGACCCCCGACTGGCTCCGCTCCTTCCCGCCGAGCTACCGAAACCCTGACCCGGCGCCTCGAGCCGGAGTCCTCCCCCATAATCCGCGCGCGTGACACTCGCAGTCGCCCTTCTCCTGCCTCTTCTCCTGTTGAACGCCCCGCCGACCAGGCCGGCGATGCCTCGCCCCGCCGAACCGCCGAGGGCGTTCCGGGTCGTCGTGCGCGAGGCCGGCGTCTACCGCGTACCCTTCGAACAGCTCGTCGCGGCCGGGTTCCGCGGATCCGGACTCCCAGCCCGACGCATCGGCCTGACGAACGACGGCCGCCCCGTCCCCGTCCACGTTCGCGAGGGAGGCGCCGGGAGCTTCGGCCCAGGCGACTCCGTGGAGTTCGTCGGCGCTCCGCCGGGAGCCGACGGTTCGCAGCTTGCCGATTACGCGTCGGAAAACGTCTACGTCCTGGGCGCGACGGACGACCCGCCGCTCCGAATGATCCCGGGTCGTGGGCCGAAGGCCCCGACCGGTACCGCGCCTCTCCCGCTCGTCCGGACCCAGCGGCTGGAGAAGGACCTGATCCTCCTGAGGCTCCCTGGCGAGGGGATCAGCGAGCTCTGGTACTGGGCCCGTCTGACGAGCATCGACGCCGCGCCATTCCGGATCCCCTTCGACCTTGCGGACCTCGCTGGCACGCCAGGAGGAGAGGTCTCCCTGCGGCTGGTCTTTCGCGGGTGGTCCTCGAGGGTCCGAAAGCCGCAGGACGAGCCGGACCACCGCGTTGTCGTGTCGCTGAACGGCGGCACGATCGCCACCGCCGACTGGGACAACTCCGACGAAGAGAAGGTCGTCGACGTACCAGCCCTTCCTGTCGCCTCGTTCCTGCGAGGGCCGAACACCGTCGAGCTACGCGTCCCGTCCCGTGCCTCGGGCGTCGGGAAAGACCCTATCGTCGACGTGTCGGTTCTCAACCGGGTCGAGATCACGTACCCCGTGAGCCGCCGCCTCGGTGCGTCCGCAGTCCACCTTCGGGTCGCCCCTGGCGCCGGCCCCGGATGGGTCAGGCTCCTCTCCGAATCCGCGTCGCCGGTAGTCGCCTACGGCGCCTCCGGGCTGCGGGTGGAGGGCGTCCCTACCAGCAGCCGGAGCGGTTCCGGGGCCTTCGCCTTTCCGGGCCTCGAAGTGGAGAGCGACTTCTGGGCCATGCGCGACGGCGAGCAACGTCTCGCGACCGTGGAACCCGTCCGGTTCGAACGCCTTTCGGACCCGGCGCGCCAGGCGGACTACGTGATCGTGGCCGATCCGCGCCTCGCCTCCGCCGCCGAGCCTCTCGCCGAGTTCCACAGGGCTCGAGGACTAACCGTCGTGGTCGTCGACGTTCGTTCGATCTGGGACGAGTTCGGGAACGGCCTCGTGAAGCCCTCCGCTCTGCGGAACTTCTTCACGGTCACGTTGGAATCGTGGCGAAAGCCTGCTCCCCGCTGGGCGCTCCTGGTGGGAGACGCCAGCTGGGACGTCAAGAACGCCGAGGTCAACGACGCCGGCTATCTCGACGCCGTCTACAACCTCTCTCACCAGACGAATTTCGCGAAGGTCCCGAGCACACCGTACGCGAAGGGAGCGGCCCTCAACCACCGGAACCTGATTCCCACGTTCAGCTACGGCTCCTACGACGGCCACGCGGCCTCCGACAACTACTTCGTCGCCATTTCGGAGATCGACCCGACGCCGCGCCTGGCGATCGGCCGCCTGCCCGTCACGGAACCCGAAGAGGTCGCGGCCATCGTCGCGAAGACGATCCGGCACGTGCGCGAGTCCGGCCCGGGCCCCTGGAGACAGAACGTCCTCTGGATCTCGGACGGGGCCGGTTTCGGGCGAACCCTCTCGGACTCGCTTGCGGACAAGCTCGCCACGAGGGGAATGGCCTCCACGAAGGTCTATCCGGATCTCACGGGCGCGTCGAACGCGCGACACCAGGAGCGGATTCGCGAGGCGATCGACGAGGGTCAGCTCCTCGTCCACTTCTGGGGCCACGGCGGGCGGTTCATCTGGCGCACGGCCCCGGCCGACTTCGAACGGAACGAAGACCTCTTCACCCTGGCCGACATCGACCGGCTGAAGCCGTCCGCCCGCCTTCCGGTCGTCGCGAGCATGACGTGCTACTCGGCCCCGTTCGACCACCCGAACGCCGATTCGATCGGGGAGAAGCTGCTGCGCACCCCCGATCGGGGCGCCGTCGCCATCCTCGCGGCCTCCTGGCGCAACAGCCCGAACCAGTCGATGAGCGAGGCCGTCGCGGAGGAGTTCACGCGGCCCGGGACCGTCGGAGAGGCGATGGTCCGGGCGAAGGTCCGGGCCGCCAACACGACCTTCACGCAGCAGTACAACCTGCTCGGCGACCCGGCGCTCCCGCTTTCCGTGCCGGCCCGTGC
>JACRCS010000796.1 GCA_016218905.1 Deltaproteobacteria bacterium | reverse complement strand
GGCGCAGCCGCCCGCGGCGGCGGCGAGGAGGAGGACGGCCATCAGTAGACGCTTCATCGTGTATACTCCCCGGGATGACGATGGTGGAGACGCCTGCCCCTCCTCCCGATCCCTGGCTCCTCGGAGCCGCGGCCGCTTTCGGCTCGGAGCTCCCGGGGCCCGTGCTCGACGTCGCCTGCGGAGGAGGGAGGAACGCGCTCTGGCTCGCCGGCCGCGGGGTAGAGGTCGTGGGGGTGGACGTCTCCGATGAGCGGATAACCTACGCCCGTCGGCTCGCCTTGGCAACGAACGCCCGGGCCCACTTCTTCCTGCGGGACCTGGAGAGGGAGGGGCTTCCGGAGGGGCCCTGGGGGACGCTGCTCGTCTTCCACTACCTCCAGCGGGACCTCTTCGCGGGGCTGGAGTCGTGCCTCCTCCCGGGCGGGCTCCTGGCGTACAAGACCCACCTCACGCATCGGCTCCGCGGGCCCGGCGCGCGCCCCCGGCGCGAGGCGTTCCTCCTGCGGCCGGGGGAGCTCCTGGGCGCCTTTCCGGCGCTACGGACCCTGGAGTATCGGGAATGGGCGGCGGCGGGAGGAGCCTACGCCGCCCTGCTCGCGCGCAAACCGGCCGGCTAGTCCACGGCCTCGACGCGCTTGACTTCGGCCACCTCGGCCTTGATCGCGGTCTCGATGCCGCGCTTCAGGGTCATCTGGCTCATGGGACAGCCCTTGCAGGCCCCGCGAAGCCGCACCTTCACCACTCCGTCCGCCGTCACCTCCACGAGCTCGGCGTCCCCGCCGTCGGCCTGAAGGTTCTTCCGTACTCGCTCCAGCGCCGCGCGTACCTTCTCTTCCATTCCCGACTCCTTTCCAAGGGATTCGACTCGCGTGAAGAGCGCTGGACTCTACCCGGGCGCAAGAGAACTGTCAAAGCGTGAAACGCGGGGGGAGCGCCCTTGCCGAGCCGCTTCCGGCGGTTATCTTTTTTGCCGCGGTACTCTTTGACAACTATAACCACATCGGTAAGCTTGCCACAACGACGCGCTCGCTCCGCTTCCGGAGAGGGAGCGACACCGGTGCCTCGCGCTCTTCATGCTCACCACTTCAGCCAAGCAGGGAGGACAGACGATGGGAAAGACGATCGACGATCTCCAGGCCGCCTTCGCCGGCGAGTCCCAGGCCAACCGCTCCTATCTCGCCTTCGCCAGGAAGGCCGACGAGGAAGGCTACTCCCAGGTGGCGAAGCTCTTCCGGGCCGCCGCCGCGGCCGAGACCGTGCACGCCCTGAACCACTTCCGCGCCCTCGGGAAGGTCCAGAAGACGGCGGACAATCTCAAGACGGCGATCTCGGGCGAGAACCACGAGGTGGTGAACATGTACCCGGAGTTCATCCGGGACGCGGAGAACGAGGGCGACAAGAAGGCCCTGGCGAGCTTCCGTTGGGCGTGGGAGGTGGAGAAGGTCCACGAGACCCTCTACCGGGAGGCGCTCGAGAGCCTCGGAAAGGAAAAGGAGCCCTTCGACTACTACGTCTGCTCGGTCTGCGGGTACACCCACGAGGAGTCCGCGCCCGACAAGTGCCCCGTCTGCAACGCTCCGGCCTCGAAGTTCGAGCACGTGGAGTAGGCCCCGAAACAGGTGAGGGCGCCGCGGCGCCCTCTCTCCTCCTTCTACCTGGGAAGCTCCGCCAGGCTGACCCCGGCCATCTGCTGGATCAACCGCATGACCTGGCACGCGTACCCGAACTCGTTGTCGTACCAGACATAGAGCACGACGTTTCGGCCGTCGGCGCCGTTGACGATGGTCGCCTCGCCGTCGACTACTCCGGCGTGCCGCGAGCCGATCAGGTCGGAGCTCACGATGTCGGGCGACGTTGTGAAGTCGATCTGGTCCTGGTAGGGGCTACCGAAGCTGATCTGCCGGAGGTGCTCGTTGATCTCCTCCTTCGACGTCGACTGATCGAGCCGCAGCTGCAGGATCGCCAGTGAGACGTTGGGCGTCGGCACCCGGATGGCGTTTCCGGTGAGCTTCCCCGCGAGCTCGGGGAGCACCTTCGCGACGGCCTTGGCCGCGCCGGTCTCGGTGAGCACCATGTTGAGGGCAGCCGCCCGGCCCCGTCTCGCCGCCTTGTGGTAGTTGTCGATCAGGTTTTGGTCGTTCGTGTAGGAGTGGCACGTCTCCATGTGGCCGCTCACGATGCCGAAGCGATCCTGGATCGTCTTGAGCACGGGAACGATGGCGTTGGTCGTGCAAGAAGCCGCCGAGACGATCCGTTCGTTCGGGTCGAGCTCCGCGTGGTTGATCCCGTACACGATGTTCGGGATGTCACCTTTTCCCGGGGCGGTCAGCAGGACGCTTCCGACCCCTTTCGCCTTCAGGTGCATCCCCAGGCCGGCCCGGTCGCGCCATTTGCCGGAGTTGTCGACGACGAGCGCGTCCTCGATCCCGTAGGCAGTGTAGTCAGTTTCTTCGGGGCTCTTCGAGTAGAGCATGCGGATCATGTTGCCGTTGGCGACGATCGCGTTCTCGGCTTCGTCGATCATCGTCGTGCCGGGAAAGGCTCCGTGGACCGAGTCGAGCCGCAGGAGCGCCGCCCGCTTCTTCAAGTCTTCCGCGCCGCCGGGCCGCACCACCGCCGCCCGAAGGCGGATCTTGTCGCCGCGCCCGGTCTTGTCGACCAGGATCCGGGCGAGCAGCCGCCCGATGCGGCCGAAGCCGTAGAGGACGACGTCCTTCGGGCGTTCGAGCACGGGCTTGACGCCGGTGTTGACGCTCTCGAGCTCCTTCTCGACGAAGGCGTGCAGTGACGGGTAGCTGGCGCCCTTCTCCTGGTACTTTACCGTGAGCTTCCCCAGGTCGATCCGCGAAGGCCCGAGGTTCAGGCTCCCGATGGCTTCCAGGACCGGCCGGGTATCCTGGACCGTGAGCTCTCTGCCCAGCGTGAGGCGGGCGTGCCGGTGGACCTTGAGGATCTCGGTGGAGCTCACCTTCGCGATCGAGCGCCCGTAGACGTGAACGAGGACGCCGCGGTCGAGCCGGAGCTCGTTCAACATGGGAAGCATCTTCGTCGCGACGGCTTCCGAGTCGTTCCACTGGTTGAAGTAGAAGTCGGCTTTCGAGAGATCCATCGATGTGCCTCCAAGTCTCGGGGATTTTCCTGTTCCCGCCCCCTCACCGGGGCCGGGCAAGCCTAGCACGTTTACTGACATCAAAAAAGGTCCCCCCGGACGATTGAAACCTCCCCTGCGGCGGGGTAGGATCAACGCCCTTTCGACCGGCGATTTCGCAGGTCGCTACGGAGGCAACGACGATGGCCAGAAGGATGGATCCCGAGCTCGAGGGGCTCGGGATCGGTGGCAAGGTACGGGAGCTGCGTCAGAAGAGGCGGCTGACATTGCAAGACCTCTCGGAGAAGACCGGCCTCTCCAAGCCCCTTCTCTCACAGGTGGAGAACGGGCACGTGATGCCGCCCGTAGCCACCCTCCTTCGGATCGCCAGGGCCCTGGAAGTGGGCATCGCGCACTTCTTCCAGGCCGAGGAGCAGGAAGAGAAGATCGCGCTCACCAGGGCGAGTGAACGCAAGAGGCTCTCCCGGCGGCCCCACCAGGACGCCGCCATCGGCTACACCTACGAGTCCCTCGAGCTCCACCGGTCGCGCAAGAGCATGCAGCCCCTCCTCGTCTCCTTCGATGCCATGGAGGAGAAGGACATGATCTTCTACAGCCACGAAGGCGAGGAGTGCGTCTACCTGCTCGAAGGCGAGCTCGAGTTCCGCACGCCGGGGGAGTCGCGCGCCCTCAAGAAGGGAGACTGCCTCTACTTCGACTCAGACGTGGCCCACGCGTTCCGCAGTACGGGGGAGAAACCTGCCCGCGCGCTGGTCGTCGTCTACGCCCGCGAGCCCGGCGCGCTCTGACGCGCGCCCGGCGCGCCCGCTTGCTTGTCCTCCAACGGGACCACGAGCACCGGGACGCGGGCGCCGCGGATGATCCTTTGGGCCGGGCTGCCGTAGAGCGCGCGCTCGATTCCCCGCTCTCCGTGCGTACCGATGACGATCAGATCGGCGCCGGCCTCCTCGGCCAGCCTGAGGATGGTCGTATGGGTCCTCCCCCGCTCGACGCGCATCGAGACGTCCGGGACCCCTTTGAGTTCCCTGGCCACGAGTGCCGCGAGGCTCTTGCGGGCCTTCTCCTCCTCGGCCGGCAGGAGCTCGTCGTAGCGGACGTAGGGGAGGTTCAGCTCGACGAGCGCCTCCAACTCCTCGAGCACACTGCAGGCGACCACCCTCGCGCCCAGTGCCCGCGCCAGGTCTCTGGCGTGCTGCGCCACGACGTCTCCGTCCGGAGCGAGATCCACGGCGAGCAGTATGGTGCGGGTGGTCTTCTCCATCGCTCCTCCTTTGTTCCGGTCCGCCTGCGTGCTAAAAAAGTAGTGTAAGGCCCTCGCCTAGTCAATCCGAGGAGGTCACCTTTGGAGCCGTGGAAGATCGTCTACTCGGCCGAAGAGATCCGGGCGGCGGTGGCCGCCGTGGCCCGGGAGATCGACCGCGACTACGCGGGCCGGGAAGTGCTCTTCCTGGCTGTCTTGAAGGGAGCGTTCATCTTCCTCGCCGATCTCGTGCGTGAGGTCCGCGTGCCGTGCGCGGTCGACTTCGTCCGAATCTCCTCCTACGGCGCGGGCACGTGCACCACGGGGGTCCCGAAGGAGAGGCTCCGCCGGACCGAGCCCGTCGCGGGCCGCCACGTCATCGTGGTGGAAGAGGTCGTCGACTCGGGACTCACGCTCCGGTCGCTCCTCGAGGGGCTGGCGGCCGAACGGCCGGCGAGCCTCAAGGTATGCGCCCTCGTCAACAAGACGGAGAGGCGGCAGGCCGAGGTCCCGATCGACTACCGCGGCTTCACGCTCCCCGGAGGCTTCATCGTCGGCTACGGAATGGATTACGGAGAGCGCTTCCGCAATCTCCCAGATATCCGGCTCTTGGACCTGGAGCCGGCGGTCTCCTCCTGATCCCTCGCGTCGCCGCGCGAAGGGAGCCCCTGCCGGACGTGGAAGAAGCCCTCCCACGGGTCCTTGTCGAGGTGGGCGAGCCGGCTCCGCACGTCGGAGATCGTGAAGCCGTCAGGCCGGATCCGGGGTGAGAGCTCCTCCCAGGAGAGCGGGAGCGAGACCGCGGCCCCCGGCCTCGCGCGGGTCGAGTACGCCGCCACGCACGTAGCCGCCCGGCCGTTTCGCAGGTAGTCGACGAAGATCCTCCCCTTGCGCTTGGAGAGGGTCATGGCGGCGACGAAGCGTTCGGGCTCGCTCCGGGCGATCTCGTCGGCCACCCTCTTGGCGAAGGACCGCAGCCGGGCCCAGGGCGCGGGCCGGGTCAACGGCACGACCAGGTGGAGGCCCTTGCCCCCGGAGGTCTTGGGAAAGCTCTCGAGCCCCACCCGGTCCAGGTGTTCCCTGAGGAGGAAGGCGGCTCGGACGACTTCCTCCCAGGCGACCCCCGGTCCCGGGTCGAGGTCGAAGATCAAGCGGTCCGCCCGTTCCGGGTCCCCCGCCCGGCAGCCCCACGGGTGGAGCTCCAGGGCGCCGAGCTGGACGAGCGCCAGGAGGCCCTCGGCGTCATCGAGGGCGAGGAAGTCCTCCCTCCCGCTCTCGATGTCGATGGCGACCGAACGCAGGGGCGGCGGCAGGCGCTCGGCCACGTGTCGCTGGTAGAAGCACTCCCCGGCCGTCCCATCCGGGCACCGGACGATGCTGAGCGGTCGGTCGGCCACGTGGGGCAGGAGCCACGGCGCCACCTCGGCGTAGTACTCCGCCACGTCCCGCTTCGTGATCCCTTCCCCCGGGTAGACGACCCGCTCGGGGTGGGTGAGGCGGCCGCGCGCCCGCCGGCCCACGGTCCGGGACCGTTCCCGCCCGGCGCCCGAGGACCTCACCCCCGCCGCCGGCGCGTCCAGCGGCCGTTCCCGCACCACGTCCCGCGGCGGCTTGTCCTCGCGCAGTCCCTTGAAGGACGGGTGACGGAGGATCCCCTCGTCGGTCCAGTCGGCGAACTCCACCTCGGCCACGAGCTCCGGCCGGACCCAGTGGAGCCCCCTCGCCCGCGGGGGATTCCGGAAAGCGGGCTCGGCGGCCTCGAGCTCCCGGAGTTTCCGGTGGAGCATCCCGAGGGTCGCCTGGTCAAAGCCCGTTCCGACCCCGCCGCAGAAGACGAGGGCGCCTGCGTCGTCGTAGTAGCCGACGAGGAGGGACCCGAAGCCGGTTCGGGAACCGGCCGGGTCCGTGTACCCTCCGACCACGAACTCCTGGCGCCTGAAGCACTTCGTCTTGAGCCAGCTCCGGGTCCGCCGCTGCTCGTACGCCGAGTCGGCCCGCTTCGAGACGATCCCCTCCAGCGAGAGCCGGCACGCGTTGTCGTGGACGGTCGGCCCGTGTCCCCGGATATGATCGCTGAACTTCAGGGGGGAGTTCGCAGGCGTTCCGAGCTCGAGGATCCGCCGGAGCAGTTCCTTCCGCGCCGAGAGCGGCGTCCGGGAGAGGTCGTAGCCGTCGCCGTAGGGCAGATCGAAGAGATAGTAGGCGACCGCACCGCCCTTGGCGCCCCGGAGGGCGTTCTGGAGGGCCTGGAAGTCGGGCCGCCCGTCTCGCCCCAGGACGACGAGCTCTCCATCGTAGACCGCCTCGCCGAGCGGGAGCGCGGCGGCCGCCCGGGCGACGTCGGGGAAGCGGTCCGTCCAGTCGTTTCCCCGGCGCGTCCAGAGCGTCGCCTCCCCCGCCTCGACGACGCAGAGGATCCGGTACCCGTCGTACTTGATCTCGTGAAGCCAGCCGTCGCCCTCGGGGGCGGCCGCTACGGGGGAGGCGAGCTGCGGCCGGAGGGACGCGGGCCGGGCGGTCCGGCGGGCGCCGGGCAGGCTCCCGGGGTCGAGCGGCCGCGCGGACCAAACCTTCCCCGGCGCCTCGGCGATCTCCTCCAGGTCGCGTCCCGTGGCGACGCTCCGAGGGGCCTCCCGGACGAACCGGCCGCGACTCCCGGGGCGCGCCTCCTCGTCCCTCTTCTTGAGGAGGAGCCAGTTCTTGTCCTCCTCGGCACCCGCGCCGTGCATGCGGACGAGCGCCCACTCGCCCCGGAGCTTCTCGCCGTGGAGGCGGAACTTGAGGTTCCCGTCCCTGTACGCCTGCTCGGGATCGCCCAGCGGCTCCCACCATCCTCGGTCCCACAGGAGGACCGTGCCTCCCCCGTACTCCCCCTTGGGGATGATCCCCTCGAAGGAGCCGTACTCCACCGGGTGGTCCTCCACGTGCACCGCGAGCCGTTTCTCGGCCGGGTCGAGACTCGGCCCCTTCGGGACGGCCCAGCTCTTCAGGACGCCTTCGAGCTCGAGGCGAACGTCATAGTGGAGCCGGCTGGCGGCGTGCTTCTGGACGACGTAGAGCCGGCCGTCCGGGGCGGCCACGCGGCCCGCGGGCTCCGCCGTCCGGTCGAAGCGGCGCTTGCGCCGGTACTCTTCCAGGGCCATTCCTTCTCTCTCCGTCCTGTAATATAGCCCTGGAGCCGCGCCCGACCACGCTGGCCGCCGGGGGCCAGGGCCCCGGCGCTCAGGACGCCCAGCGCGTGGACCTGCGGGAGCACGCGGAAGGGCGCCTCCGCCCCGCCGGCGAAGAGCGCGACGCCCGTGCCCGCCTCCCAGCAAATCTTCCCCAGGAGGAGCCCGAGGATGCCGAGCCAGAGCCCCCGCCCGGACCCTCGCCGCGGCAGCCGGTCCAGGCAGAGGGCGGCGACCGCCGCCGAGGCGAGCCCCGAGAGCCCGCCGTAGCGGAGGACCTCCGGGTCGAAGAGGAGGAGGAAGACGCCCCCCGAGAGCGCCGACAGGACCCAGAGGAGGGCGAGCCGGAAGCGGCCGCCCTCCCGCTCCAGCACCCAAGCCGCCCCGCAGAGGACGAGCGCGTCCCAGAGGAGGTGGGGAGTCGAGAAGTGGACGAGGGGCGCGGTGCCGAGCCGCCAGAGCTCTCCCCGGAGCACCAGGGCGCGGTCGTAGACGAGGAGCTCGCAGAGCCCGGGCCAGGCGTAGGCGACCGCCGCGGCCGCGGCGGCGGCGAGCCCCAGGGCCGGCACGGGAGCCCTCACGTCCTGCGGCCCGCCCGCAGGGCGAGCCCTCCGAGGACCAGCAGCGCCGCCGAGAACACGCCGCCGAGGCTCCCGCCTCCCGTGTACCCGGGCCGGTGTTCGACCACGTACTCCTGGGGCGCCTCCCGCACCTTCACCTTGAACCGCTCGAGCTGGTCCTGGAGGTTCGCCACGAGCTCGTCCGAGGCGAGCTCGAACCCCGCCCGGGAGTCGGCCCGGAGCTGCTCGGTCAGGTTCACCGGGGTGGCCCTCCCCTTGACGTGGCTCGTCCCCGGGGCGCGGAAGAGCAGCTTGCGGCTCGGGACGTGGTACACCGCGGCGTCGACCATCGTGTTCGTGTCGTTCTTCTCCCCCCGGATCACGTACGCGCCTACGATCGTCCAGTAGGAGAGGGAGAGCAGACCCTGGTCCGTATGCTGGACCTGATCGTGGGAGAGGAGCGCGATCACGTCGGTGCCGTACATCGTTCGGATCTGGTCCAGATTCGCGAAGCCGCCCCCGCGCGTGAGGTAGGACGAGGGAATGAGCTCGATGCCCTTGACGAAGGGGTACTTCCGAAACTCCGCCGAGATGCGCTCCATGAGGTCCATCTTCTCCTTCTCGCTCAATCGGTGCGCGCCGACCGACCCCTCCTCCGGCACGAAGGCGACGCCCACCTGGAGCGGGAGCGCGAGTCTGGGGACCGCGGGGACCTCCGCCTTCGCGTCCTTCGGGTAGAGGTACTGGACGACGCTGCTCGTGTAGCGCCGTTCGGCGTGCATGCCGGCGCACCCGGCCAGGCAGAGCGCGAGGAGTGCCAGCGCGAGAACCCTTCGTTCAGCCCTTTTCACCATGGCCGTCTCCTTCCCTGCTGGAAGAGGGGATGTCCGGCCTCCGGAGAGCCGGCTCGTCAAAGCAGTTAGCAACGGGCGTGCCCCGGGGGCGGCGCAAGGGCCGCCGCGCCCGGCCCGGCTTCTGAACGAGGCCGGGCCCGGAGGAGGGCGCGGAGATAGGCAGGAGTTGTACAGGGGGGACAATCGTTGCCCGAGGAGGGCGGCAGACCCGGCCTCCCCGGCAGGCTCGCTTTCCAGCGCTCCGGTCGTGGAGGGGCTCGGGTCAGACCGAGAGGAAGGCGTCGGGGGCGAGGCTCGTCGCGAGCATCACGTCGTTGATGTCCTGGTGGGCCATCCAGGTCCCCGCCTTCCGGCTCTCCTCCTCGGTCCAGAACCGCTCGATCCGGTCCACGGACGTCGCGTACCAGAGGAGGGCCTCGGCCCTCTTCCCCATGGACGTCCCCCACTGCGCCACCGCCTTCCACCCGATGGAGAGGCCGAGCTCGCGGAAGGGGAGGCGGTCGCCGGCCGGCGCCCCGAGAGGGTCGCTCCGGATCCACGACGCGAGCCCCGTGTGGGCCGCGTCGAGGAGGCCTCCGAGGAGGTGCTTCGGCTCCGCCGCGCCGAGCGCGGTCAGCTGCGCGACCCGGCCGGCGTCGAAGAGGAGACCCCCGATGCCGAGCGGGTCGTCGGTCACCCACTTCTCTCCGCGGCAGATGTCCCCCAGGTCCGCGATCTCGTCCGCGAGGTCGGGACCCGCCGAGCCCGCGTCAAAACCGGCGGCCGCCGCCTGAAGCTCGCAGTACGTGAGGAAGCCGTCGAGGGGGTCGTGCTGTCCCATGGCCGAGACCAGCGGCCGGCTGAGGTCGATGCTCATCTTCCAGAACATCCGCTTCCGGCCTCCGGGCAGCGGCGCGACGAACCGGGCGTGGGCCGTCTTCGCGAGCTCCCTCGCCCAGCCCACGTACTTCGGGTCGCCGGTGACCCGTGTCACCCGGCTGAGCGCGTGCATCCACTTCGTGAGGTAGTGGTAGTACTGCCCGTCCCGGTCCCACTCCGCCTGGTCCTCCACGGGGTCCTCGGGCGGGCGCTCCGGGAGCGGTTTGCCGATGCGGAGGCCCCCGACGGTGGGATGGCGCGCGCCCTCCTCCTCGTCGAGGCCGCTCAGCCGGCCCGCGCGCTCGTCGTCCGGGCGGTGCGCCCCGAGGACGCGGTGCACCTCGCCGACGAGCCCCAGGGCGAG